>JAUNTE010000005.1 GCA_030538855.1 Oscillospiraceae bacterium | reverse complement strand
TTCACGTCGTAACTGTGATTGGAATCTCCTCCGCAGCCTGCCAGTAAAGCAAGGCAAAAACATAAAACCATAGCAAGAGTAAATATTTTTTTCATACCCATAGTTCCTTTCTGCATTGAGCATATCTGCACGGGGCTAAAAGCCTTTGCGGATAGTGTTGGCTGTAAATAAAAAATTTATGCGTTATCGGACGAGGACTGAAGGACCACGTCGTCCGTGATACCGGCTACCATATAGGGCTTCAGCTCGGCCAGCAGCTTTTTAAAATTGTCAGAAGAAAGCGTAGCCCCGGCCACCGCGTCGATTTTAGCGGGATCCTGACGCTCAAGAAACTGGGTGGCAAGGTCCTGATAAAATTTAGCAGGATAGGTGTCGCTGTAATTTTTCATTAAATCGTTATATTCCTGATCGGCGCTTTTTAAATCACCGGCCTGATTGACCGCGTCCATGACGACTTTTTCAGGTTTGCCGTCTTTGATAGTGACGTCGATAAACTCTTTCCAGCCGTTTGAGTCAAAATTCTGAAATTCAGCATGGTAAGAGCCGTCGGTATAAGAAGGGGCTGAATTACAGCCTGAAAACAAAAAAGCGCTGAGTAAAGTGAGACAGGACAGACAAAGAATAAAGAGTTTTGAAGAGTGTTTCATGCACTCACCTCCTTCTTTGAAAACTGCTACTTATTATACACGAAACACGGAAGACTGTCAATTTTGTGAAAAAAGGAAGAATATTGGCTGCCGCCATGGCCGCATACTCTTGACAGGGAATGGGACGGGCCGATACAATGAGGCTAACCAAAAGAAAAGAGGAAAAAGGTTTGAAAAAGAAGATCGGCATCGCGGCTGCGGCTGTGATTTTAGCATTGGCTCTTTTGGCGGGAATACTGCTTGGACGCTCACAGGAAAATGCTTCCAGCCCGCAGGTATATACCGGCTTTGCTATGAGTACCGTCATTACGCAGACGGCTTACGGCAAAAAGGCGGCGGAGGCTGAGATAGAGCTGCAGCGCAGGCTGCAGGCATTTGAAAATAGATTTTCCATGTTTTTGGCGCAAAGCGATATTGCCCGCATCAATGCGGCGGCGGGCAAAAGCCCGGTATCGGTGAGCGGGGAGACCATGGGGCTGTTGAAGCGCGCACTGGAACTTTCAAAAACCTCACAGGGGGCGTTTCAGTTGACAATTGCGCCGGTGACGCAGCTGTGGGGGATCACGACCGATCATCCGCGGGTGCCTGGGGCGGACGAGATAGCCCGGGCTTTGGCGCTGGTGGATGATGATGATTTGATATTGAATGAAGAAGAGGGGACGGCTTATCTGCGGCGCGAGGGCCAGGCGGTGGACCTTGGCGGCGTGGCGAAGGGTACGGCATGCGAGCTGGCGCGTGAGACTTATGAGGAATATGGTATAGACAGCGCATGGCTGTCTATTGGCGGCAACATTTATGTGAGAGGTGAAAAACCGGGCGGAACGCCTTTTCGCATCGGTTTTCGAGACCCATACCAGACGGAAAACAGTTATTTGGCCAGCTTTCAGATGAAAGACAGGGTATTGGCGGTTTCAGGAGGGTATGAGCGCTATTTTGAAGAGAACGGCGTGCGTTATCATCATATCATTGACCCGGCCACCGGGTATCCCGCTGAGAGCGATATTGTTTCGGCAGGCGTTTTTGCCCAGGAGGGTACGCTGGCGGATTTTATGTCTACCACGCTTTTTGTATGGGGAAGCGGGCGGACGCTGGAATATATGCGGCGGCCGGACGCCTGTGATGTGATCTTTTTGACGGATACGGGAACGTTGTATGTCTCAGAAAGTTTGCGGGATTCGTTTGAACTGGAGGAGACCCACGCCGATATGCCGGTCGTTTTTGTTGAACGCAGGGAGGCTGCCTGAATGAAAAAAAGAATCGAGGCGCACAAGACGGCGCTGACCGGCATGCTGTTCGCGCTGGCCTGTGTGCTGTCTGTGGCCGAAAGTGTGCTGACCGCGCCGCTTATGCTGCCGCCCGGCATAAAATTGGGGCTTGCCAATATTGTGGTGATGTACGCTTTTTTGCTGCTCGGAAAAGGCCCTGCTTTTTTATTGGTTGTGCTGAAAGCGGCGTTTTCACTGTTGACCCGGGGCGTGACAGCCGGTTTTTTAAGCTTTTGCGGCGGGGCGGCCTCGTTTTTGATACTTTTGCTGCTGCATTGGCTGTGCCGCCAAAAAGAGAGCTTTTGGTTTTTATCGGTATCAGGGGCGATTGGGCATAATCTGGGGCAGATCATCGCGGCTTCGGTTCTGTTAGGGACGGGTGTGTACGGGTACGCGCCGGTACTGGTGCTCTCAGGCGCTGTGGTGGGAACGCTGACCTCGGTGCTGCTGAAGGCCCTGCTGCCCGCGCTGAAAAAATTGGGCCTGATAAAAAAAGATTTACCGGAGAAATAAAACTGCCCGGGGCTTGTTTAAAATAGAGAAATCGAAATTTTCATAAACAGCGCGCCTATAAGGAAAAAACACCCGGCCCGCTGGCGGCTTTTGCATATTTTAACGCCGTACGCCGCGTTGTTTGTAAAAACAGATGGTAATTTTGATTTTTCAAATAGCCTTTTGGCCCGTATAGACCCCAGCTTATATCCATGCAGAAAAACGGGCAGGGTTGAAAACGCTAAAAGTTGCTTAAACGGGAATTTTTTACAATAAAATTGAAAAAACACTTGACTTTATAGAAGACGCTGTGATATTATCTAGATAAAGTTAATGAAACTTAGTCTCAATAAGAGGCTTGAATGAAAAATTCAGGAGGCATTAAAATGAAAAAATTTGTTTGTAAAGTATGTGGTTATGTTTATGAGGGTGAGAATCCTCCCGCTGAGTGTCCTTTGTGCCATGCACCCGCTTCGGCCTTTGTTGAGCAGGGCGGAGAGCTGGTTTATGCTGCCGAGCATGTAGTGGGCATTGCGAAAGACGCCCCCGCTGAGATCGTGGAAGGCCTGCGGATGAATTTTAACGGCGAATGTTCAGAAGTGGGTATGTATCTTGCCATGAGCCGCGTAGCGGAGCGGGAGGGATATCCTGAAATTGCCGAGGCTTATAAACGTTATGCCTTTGAAGAGGCGGAGCATGCCGCTAAATTTGCTGAACTGCTTGGCGAAGTGGTTACCGACAGCACCAAAAAGAATTTAGAGCTGCGCGTGGCTGCCGAGCACGGCGCCTGCGACGGAAAAATGGAATTGGCTAAAAAAGCGAAAGAGCTGAATCTGGACGCGATCCATGATACCGTGCATGAGATGGCTAAAGATGAAGCCCGCCACGGCAAAGGCTTTGCCGGGCTGCTGAAACGCTACTTCTAAACCATAAGGCGGCGGTGAAAAACGGCGTGTTTTATAAACGTATATGATGTCCATGCTTATTTTTAAGCTTCATCACAAAATTTTAATTTATAGAATATTCTGCTAAAACCAGGGGACGCACATTTGTGCGTCCCCTGGTTTATTTCACAATGTGATAAAGCGGGAATATCGTCAAAGGGACGATATTCCCGCTTTATATTTGTACGCTCTACAGCAGCTGCCCTAAATCAGTTTTGTTTCATGCTGTCTTATCAGTGGATTTCAAACATCTCTTCTTTTATTTTTTAGGGTTTCTTTAGAAAATCTTTTGTTTTTCTCCCGCATTCTTTTTAGAAGCGGCTGATAAAATAAACACAAATCAGAAAGGGAGTGCGCGGCGATGAGGGAGAAAAAACTGGAAGAATGGATGAAACAATATCAAAAACTGATTTGGTCCATCTGCTACCAGATGGTGCATGATGAGCAGGCGGCGGAAGACCTTGCACAGGAGACGTTTTTATCGGCCTGGCTGCATAAAGAGGACTGCACCGAAGGCTTTGAAAAAAGCTGGCTTGCGCGTATTGCCGTAAATAAAGCGAAAGATCATCTGAAAAGCGCTTATCACAGAAAAGTGTGCCCTGTGGAAAAGGAACTGCTGACCCGGGAGACGGTATGTTCGGCCGAAGACGCTTTTTTAGAGCGGGAGGGAGAGAGTACGATAGCGGCGGTCATCTGCGCCGTTCCGCCTCCCTATGCAGAGGTGTGCGAACTCTTTTATCTCAAAGGATATACCCCGAATGAGATCTCGATGATATTGGACCGTAAAATAAAAACGGTGCGTACCCAGCTTTACCGGTCAAAAAAACAGCTTTCAGAAACCATTTTACAGCAAAGTATGATACAATGTAGCTGATACCAAAAATCAAAGGGGTGCAGTATGAGCTACAATATCTTGGTGGTGGAGGACGACACGGAGATCAGAGAGGGGATCTCGATCTATCTGAAAAATCAGGGCTACTGCGTTTTTGGAGCTGAAAACGGCCGGGAAGGGCTGGAACAGATGGAGAAACAGCAGATAGACCTTGCCATTGTGGATGTTATGATGCCGGTGATGGATGGGATCGCCATGACGATGAAGCTACGGGAGAAGTACGATTTTCCTGTAATCATGCTGTCGGCCAAATCGGAAGATATCGATAAGATCACGGGCCTTGATATTGGCGCGGACGATTACGTTACAAAACCTTTTGTACCGCTGGAGCTGATGGCCCGGGTCAATTCACAGCTGCGGCGGTATGCCCGTTATCATAAAGCACGGGAGGAGAAAACGGCGGACGAAGAGCTTTATGCCGTGGGTGGATTAGAGCTGAGTGAAAAGCAGGTGAGCGTGACAGTAGACGGCAGGCCGGTGAAGCTGACGCCCCTTGAATTTCGTATTTTAGCGCTTTTGTTGAAAAACGCGGGAAGGGTTTTTTCAGCGGAGGAAATTTATGAACGTGTGTGGAATGAAAAAGCTGTCAATACGGATACCATCATGGTGCATATCCGCAATATCAGAGAAAAAATTGAAATCGACCCGAAAAATCCCAAATATTTAAAGGTGGTATGGGGTATTGGATATAAAATCGAAAAAGAAGGGCTGGGCAGGTAAAGCGCTGACAGCCGGAATACTGCTTGTGCTGGTTTTGCTTGAAATGGCGTTGTATCCTGTTTACCGGACGCGTGCGCAAAGCTATGCGCAGCCTGTCTATGAGACTGAAGATTTTGTCTACCGGGCACAGCAGGCCGCCTATGGGCTTTATTGGCAAGGCGTGAGTGAAACCGTTGAGGGAGAATATTTGCCCTCTGAACTATATCGACCCGCTTTTGAAGATGTGCTTTCTGAAGAGACGTTTGCCGAGACGGAAAACGCCGGGGATGAAGGCGGCGATCCCGCTTTGAAAGCACTGCTTTATTGCCCGGAGGATATCGACTCCAGCATTATCAACTGGGCTGAAAACCAGGATTATTGGCTGGGGGATATGTCTTATCAGCTGATATTGAAAAAATCCGCCCAGCTTTATCCCGGCGGAGAAGAGACCATAGGAGCTGGGAGTATAGCCCAAGATGCGGATATCCGCGCCCTGCTGCAGGGCGGAGGAGAAATAGACGATTATCAATACGTTCTGCGGCTTGAATTTGACGAGGCCGGCCTTATCAGCGGCGCGGAGACGGTTTACAGTGCAGACGGCGCCAGTGCCAGCGCCGAGGCGCTGTGGGAACCGGTGATACAGGCCTCTGCTGAAATAAAAAAGATAAAGGGGCCTGCCAATGCCGATTTTTATCTTGCGGTAAAAAAGCCCGCTTTGGTACAGGCAGACAGCCAAAGCTATTACGGGCGGTTTCTGCGCGACAGTAACCGGCGTAATATGGGTTATGCGGGGGACATTTTAGCCTATTATGCGGGGATACTTGCCGCGGCGGCGCTGGGGCTGGTACTGGCTTTAAAAAAGCCATCGAAGGGCTTTTTGCATCAGCTGCCGTTTGAGGTTGCCGCCCCGCTGCTGTGCGTCTGTTTAGCGGCTATGCCTCTGATGCATGAGACGATCACGGAGACCCTTTTTTCAGGGGCGCAAAACCGTGTTGCTGAAACGCTGCATCTTGAGGCGGCGACAGTGGACGTGCTGTTATGGCTGCTGAACGCCGGGGCCTGGGCGGCGCTGTTATGCCTGACCTTTTTGACGGTACGGGCGCTGGCACAGGTATTCCGCGCTGGGATAAAAAATTATCTGTACTGCCGCTGCCTGTTGATACGGTTTTGCCGCTGGATAGGGAAAAAGGTGAAGCAGGGGTGGAATTGGCTGTCCTCGGTGGATTTGAGTGATAAAGGCAAACAGAAGCTGATACTGCTGCTGTGTTTGAACTTTTTGGTGACGGTGTTTTTCTGTGTAATTTGGCTGCCCGGCCTGCCAGGCCTTTTGGTATATCATGCCCTGATACTATGGCTTTTGCTGCGCCAGTACCGCAGATACCAAAAGAATTATCAGACGATACTGAATTCAGTGAAAGAAATGGCGAACGGAAACCTTTCAGCACAGCCCGCTGAAGAGGCGGGCGTGTTTGAGCCGCTGAGGGAACAGCTTGGCGCCGTAAGAGCGGGCTTTCGGCAGGCGGTGGAGGAAGAGGTAAAAAGCCAAAATATGAAGACGGAGCTGATCAGCAATGTTTCACACGATCTAAAAACACCGCTTACCGCTATTATCACTTATGTAGACCTTTTAAAGGATACATCGCTCACAGAGGAAGAGCGCACAGAATATATCGAAACGTTGGATAAAAAGTCTCAGCGTCTGAAACATTTGATTGAGGATCTGTTTGAGGTGAGCAAAGCGGCCAGCGGCAATGTGACCATGAAAATCGAGAATGTAGACCTCTGCGCGCTTATGAAACAGATACAATATGAGCTGTCGGATCAGCTGGAGGCCAGCGGCGTGCAATACCGGTGGGATATCCCGGATAAACGCATCGCGCTGATGCTGGACGGACAGAAGACCTGCCGTATTTTTGAAAATCTGCTCATCAATATTTCTAAATACGGCATGCCCGACACAAGGGCTTATATTTCAGTGGCAGAGCAAGGGGACTGGGCGGTGGTAACGATGAAAAATGTCTCCGCCTCAGAGCTGGATTTTGACCCCGCTGAAATCACCGAACGGTTTGCCCGGGGCGACAAGGCCCGCCATACTGAGGGCAGCGGGCTGGGGCTGGCAATCGTGCGCAGCTTTACCGAACTTCAGGGCGGCAGATTTTCCATCGCTGTTGACGGAGACCTGTTTAAGGCCGAAGTGCGCTTTCCGCTGCAGGGGGGCGGCGGGCGCGAGAAAGAAATGAAAGTGCCGGACGGTATTTAAAATCGGTCCACAGCAAAAAATAAAAAAGAAAAGTTCCGTTTTCATGTCATAAGATTGTGCTTTTTGTCATAATCCTGTAAAATAAGCACAATATGAAATGGGAGAAGGACGGAACCTATGTGGCAGAGCAAAGAACTGAAGAAAAAAGCCCGTACGGCGCTGCGGCGTAATTACTGGCGGGCGGTGATCGTATGTCTGGTGCTGACTTTTATCGCAGGGGCCTATTCTACCATGGCTTCTGGAAAGTTTGGCGTGACCTTGAACAGCGCCATGAACGAACCCTTTCCAATTTTATTTAATTACAACGTACTCAGCAACACGGTGGACGGCGTGACGGGAGAGACAGGCGAACTGCCGCATTTTTTGCAGGCGAGTGAAGGGATATTGGCGAGCTTGTTCAATAACATCACAAAGTCAGGCTCTTTTCTTTTCGGCATTCTCAATTCGCTGAATCAGGGCTTTTTCCGCGGGCATCTGATGCAGGGCGTGATTATTTTGGTGGGGGCGGCCCTGTCGTTTTTTGGCTGGCTGTTTGTAGGGAATATCCTGCGTGTGAGCGAATGCAGGTTTTTTCTTGAAAATCATTTATATCCGCAGACCCGGCCAAACCGGCTGCTGTATGTTTATAAAATACATAAAACGCGGCATGTGGCTAAAGTGATGTTTTTACGGGCATTATATATTGTGTTATGGAGCTTTACCATTGTGGGCGGTTTTATCAAAGCCTATGAATACCGGCTGGTGCCCTATATCATGGCAGAAAACCCCGGCCTGCCCGCAAAAAAAGCCTTTGCGCTTTCAAAACGGATAATGCGCGGAAACAAATGGCATACCTTTTTACTGGATCTGTCTTTTCTTCCGTGGGAACTGCTGGCCGCGGTTACCCTGCATTTTCTTGGCTTTTTATTTGTCAACCCTTATCGCGCCGCCACTGGGGCGGAGCTGTATCTATCGCTGCGGGAGCACGCCTTTGCGGCGGGCATTGAAGGCAGTGAAAATATGAATGACGTTTGCCTTGCCGCCGTTCCGGAGGGGGAATATCTGGAGTATCCACAGGAAGCGCTGCCCTATCCGGAATATCCCTCGCGCCGGTGGCTGACGGTAGAATATCACCGCAACTATAGCCTGACCTCGCTGGTGCTTTTGTTTTTTACATTTTCTATTGTCGGTTGGCTGTGGGAAGTGGCGCTGTTTTTATTTAACGAAGGGCTTTTTGTCAACCGGGGCGTCTTTTGGGGGCCGTGGCTGCCGATCTACGGCAGCGGCGGGGTGCTGATTTTGATTTTACTGCGGCGCTTTGCCGATAAGCCGTGGCTGCTGTTCAGCCTGACGGTGGTTTTATGCGGCGTGGTAGAGTATGGGACATCATGGTATCTGGAGACCTTTAAAGGTGCGAAATGGTGGGATTATACCGGCTTTTTTCTCAACATCAACGGGCGGGTATGTCTGGAAGGGCTGCTGGTGTTTGGAGTAGGCGGCTGTTTATTTGTCTATTTATTGGGGCCTATTATGGATGACCTCTACCGAAAAATACCGCAAAAAGTAAAAGTCATAGCCTGCACCCTGTTGGTGGTATGCTTTTTAAGCGACGTGGTTTATTCCAATATCCACCCCCATCAGGGAGAAGGTATTACCGAGGATAAAGCAGGGGCCGTGCTGGTACAGGCGGAATCTGTTTTGTAAAAAAGGAGCGAAAATTGTTTGACGGTTGGCTGGATGATATGCTGTGCTGCAGCGATAGGTGTGAACGGATATATCGGGTGGCATTATTGGCATGACGCGTGCCGTAAACATAAATATGCGGGGGCGGCGCTGACGGCTGTTCATCTTTTACTGGCTGCCTGCGCCGCCGTTTATCTGTTTTTATATTTTACCGCTGTACCGCGCAGCGTTTTCACAACGGTGTTTTCTTATATCGCGGCGGTTTATCTCGGCCTGCTCATCTATATGGCACTTTTTTATCTGATGTGTGACCTGATGCGTTTTTTGCTGCGCAAACGGCTGAACCGCAAAGCAAAGGGGATGCTGAGGCGGATTTATTGTGGGGGGCTGGCTGTTTTTCTTTTGGCGGCCGCCGTTACCCTTGGGGGGATATACGGCGCCCGGCAGCTGCGCGTCTCGCACTATACCATCACGCTGCCCCGCCTGCATACAGAAGTGCAGACGCTGCGGGCCGCGCTGGTATCTGACCTGCACCTGGGGCTGGTGCGCTCTTTAAAAGATTTGGAGGAAATCAAACAACAAATAGAAAAACAAAAGCCGGAAGCAGTTTTTTTATGCGGAGACATTTTTGACGAATCAACGTCACCGCAGGACGCGGAAGAGGCTGCGCGGATGATAGGCGGCATCGAGACCCGATACGGGGTGTTCTATATCCCGGGCAATCACGAATATACGTCCGGCAGGGCGGCCCGGCAGATGCAGGCGTTGTCGGACGCGGGGGTTACCGTGCTGTGTGACCGTACCATACGGGTAGCGGATGCTTTTTTTCTGGCAGGGCGGATAGACGGAAAAGGCCCGCGCGCACCGCTTGATGAGGTGCTGGGGGAGACGCCGGCAGGCGACCTGCCGGTGATATTGTTGGATCACCGGCCTCTTTACGGCGAAAGCGCCCGGGACGAACGGGTATCACTGCAGCTTTCCGGCCATACGCATAACGGGCAGATATTCCCTTATACGCCGCTGGAGCTTTTGGGCCGGTTATCCTACGGGCTTTTCAGGCAGGAGGGACGTTTGCAGGTGGCCGTCACCTCAGGTGTGGGAATGTTTGGCGTACCGCTGCGGATAGGCAGCTTCAATGAAATCGTGGAACTAGTTATCCGTTTTCAATAAAAAATAGCCGCAGTGAAGTGGAGGCTGTTTTTTGGCCATTCGCCCGGTTGCCGCTTTAGCGGCGAGGGCGAGGCAATAGAGATCAATATTTTTATTGCGCAGCAATAAAAATAGCCGGAAACGAAAAACGCTGCGGCTAAGATTACAAGGTGTATTTTTGGTTGTTACGCGGCGCGTTTAGAAAAGCGCGCTGCTCCACAATAAAAAATAAATGGCCCGTCGTTAGACGGGCCATTTTTAATATGAGGGGCAGTTTAAAAAGGATGTGTGAAAGAGCGAATCACCGTCTGTTTCTGCAAACAGAAAGGTGCGCAGCGTTGAAAACAGACGGGCTTCACAAATGACGCCTGCGCTTTTTGTCTTGCGGGTGTGCGTTGTTTGCGAAAAATACGGCCTGCCTATTTTCAATAAGCCCCGGTTTTTGAATGAACGGCCCCAAAAAGCACAATGGACAAAAAGCCCCAGATGCAGCAGTATCATTATATCTGGGCGATTCACATGATAAAAGAAAATGGCGTCACGTTCAGGCTTTTGTATGTGAAATTCATGCGCAGCGTGAAGCAGGGCGGGCCTGCCAGGAGATGGCAGATCGGTTTGGGCTAGATAAGGTGCAGGCAAAAAATTGAATCAGCAGCCATAACAAGAGAGGGCAGAAACAAGGGCTGCTTGGGCGGATATTTCTGACAGGCGTGCCGCTGCTTTTTGCGTCACATGAAAGTTCTTTACATTTTCCGGCACAGCCGGAGAGAAAAATCGCCATCAAAAATAAAAAGCGGGGGCCTTTCGGCTCCCGCTTTTTATTTTTGTAAAGGCATTGGTCACAGTATTCAGGGATGAGAGACGGCCTCGTTATGTACCCGAAAGGCGAGGCTCATTAAGCTGTCGCCCAAATGGACGTTTTCAACAATAATATCAGGGTTATTTACAGAGAGGTCATAATGGCTGAAATTCCAGAAGCCGCGTATACCCAGCCCCACAAGTGTTGGCGCAAGTTTACGCGCCGGTTCACGCGGGATGCACAAAACAGCTACCTGTGGTTTGTGCAGTCGGCAGTATTCAGCCAGCTTTTCAATCGGCAGCACCGGCGCGCCGCAAACCTCGCTTCCGAACAGGGCCGGGTTTGCGTCAAAGGCGGCGGCCAGGTGATAGCCCCGGTCCTCGGCGGTGATCCATTTTGAAATGGTCTGCCCGAGGCTGCCCACGCCGATCAGGATGGTCTCAAGACGCTGGCCACGATAGAGCAGTTTGCCGATTTCGTTGCGCAGAAGTTCGGTGTTGTAACCGATGCCCTGCTGCCCGAAGCCGCCGAAGCAGTTGAGATCCTGCCGTACCTGTGAAGCGGTAGTGCCCATAATGCGGGCGAGGCCGCTGCTGCTGATTTTAATCACGCCGTTTTGCAGCAGTTCTCCTAAATACCGATAATATTTTGGAAGCCTGCGGATCACCGGCAGAGAGACTTTGATTTGATTTGACATGCTCTCGTTTCCTTTTCTATCAAGATAAGGCGCGGGACAAATCGTTACAGCTTTTCAACCGTCTGCATAACATAATCGCCAAATTCACTGCAGGTACAGCCGGTGTCGCGCCCGGTGATGACCAGTTTTTTCTCAGTGGACATACAGATATCAAGGGCTTTTTCAAGCTTGTCGGCCTCTTGCTGATAGCCGATATGAGAAAGCAGCATAACGCTGGCGCGCAGCATGCTGCAGGGGTCGGCGTATTGGGCGCGGCCCTCCTGTACCATGCGGGGGGCGCTGCCGTGGATAGCCTCGAACATGGCGTAGCGCTTGCCGATATTTCCGCTGCCCGCGGTACCGACGCCGCCCTGAAGCTCGGCCGCTTCATCGGTGATGATGTCGCCGTACAGATTCGGCAGGATCATCACCTGAAAATCGGCCCGGCGTTTTTTATCCACCAGCTTGGCTGTCATAATATCGATGTACCAGTCGTCGGTGGCGATGTCGGGATATTTTTTTCCAACCTCCTGACAAAGCTTTAAAAATTTGCCGTCGGTGGCTTTGACGATATTGGCTTTGGTGACGATGGAAACGCGGCTTTTATGGTTGCGTTTCGCGTAATCATAGGCCAGCTCGGCAATGCGCTGGGTGCCGTCGGTGGTGGTGATGGTGAAATCCACGCTGATGCCGTCCTCGGTCTCAAAACCGCGGCTGCCCACCGCGTAGGCGCCTTCGGTATTCTCACGGAAGAACGTCCAGTCGATGCCCTCTTCTGGGATCTTGACGGGCCGGACATTGGCGAACAGGTCAAGCGCTTTGCGCATGGCCACGTTTGCGCTTTCGATATTGGGCCATTCATCCCCCGCACGCGGCGTGGTGGTGGGCCCTTTGAGGATGACATGACAGGCTTTCAGCTCTTTCATGACGTCGTCCGGGATGGCCTGCATATGCGCGGCCCGGTTTTCGATGGTCAAGCCGTCAATCTCACGAAACTCGACCTTGCCCGACGCGACCTCGTCTTTTAAAAGAAAACGCAGCACACGCTCAGATTCTTTACAGATGGTGGGGCCGATACCGTCGCCCCCGCAGATACCGATGACGATGGTGTCCAAAGCCGCATAGTCTACAAAATCGCCCTGCGCGCGCATATCGGCTACACGCTGCTTCTGCGATTGGATCAGTTCTTCAAATTTTTGTTTTGCGCTCTCGATCGTTTCCATATTCATTTCCTCGCTTTATTTATTTTGTTCGCGGGTATAATTCAGCAGCCCACCCGATTTGATGACCGCGGCCTGCCGCGCGCTGATGGCGCATTGCAGGGGGAAGGTTTCACCGTTTGCTTTATTTGTGAGACGGATGCTGCCGTTCTCAACGCCGTCGAGAATGCCGGTCAGCTCCAGTTCGTCGCCCAGGCTGATCTTTTCATAATCGGCGGGATCGGCAAATTCAAGAGGAAGAATGCCCGCGTTGACCAGGTTGGCTTTATGGATGCGGGCAAAGCTGACCGCGATGACGGCCCGGATACCCAGATAAAGCGGTACCAGCGCGGCATGTTCACGGCTTGAACCCTGTCCGTAGTTGGCGCCGCCCACAATAAAGCCGCCGTCTGCGGCTAAGGCGCGGGCCGGAAATTCGGGGTCGCACACCTCAAAACAGAAATTGGCCAGATGGGGGATATTGCTGCGGTAGGGCAGGATCTTGCTGCCCGCGGGCATGATATGGTCAGTGGTGATATTGTCGCCCACTTTTAAAAGGCAGGGCAGAGAGACGACGTTGGACAGTTCAGCCGCTTTTGGAAGCGGTTTGATATTGGGCCCGCGCAGGATCTCAACTTTTTCATATTCTGCCTCAGAAGCGGGCAGGTCGATCATGTTGTCGTTGATCTCAAACTGCGAGGGCATCTCGACAGGCGCTACGGGGGGCAGGGTGGTAGGGTCGGTAATATAGCCGGAGAGGCAGGCGGCCGCAGCCGTTTCAGGGCTGACCAGATACACGCCCGCGTCTTTGGTACCGCTGCGCCCTTCAAAATTGCGGTTGAAGGTACGCAGGGAAACCCCGGCCGAGTTGGGGCTTTGGCCCATGCCGATACAGGGCCCGCAGGCACTTTCAAGAATGCGCGCGCCCGCGGCGATCAAATCGGCCAGAGCGCCGTTTTTAGACAGCATGGTGAGTACCTGACGGCTGCCCGGGGCAATGGCGAGGCTGACGGTGGGGTCAACTGTTTTACCCTTCAGCATCGCGGCTACGGTCATCAGATCGGTATAGCTGGAGTTGGTGCAGCTGCCGATACATACCTGATCGACCTTCATAAGGCCCAGCTCTTTAACGGGTTTTACATTGTCGGGCATATGGGGGCAGGCGGCCAGCGGCTGCAGGGAGGAGAGATTGATGACCAGTTCTTCGTCATACGCCGCGTCCGGGTCGGCGTCCAAGGGGATATAATCCTCTTCACGGCCCTGTGCCCGCAGAAACGCGCGGGTGACTTCGTCGCTGGGGAAAATCGAGGTGGTGGCCCCAAGCTCTGCGCCCATATTGGTGATGGTGGCGCGCTGAGGAACGCTGAGAGAGGCGACGCCCTCGCCGCCATATTCCACAATTTTGCCCACGCCGCCCTTTACAGAGAGGAGGCGCAGCACTTCGAGAATAATATCCTTTGCGCTGACCATTGGCCTGAGCGCGCCTTTTAAAACGATATGCACGATTTTGGGATAGGGGATATAATAGGCCCCGCCGCCCATGGCGACGGCGACGTCGAGACCGCCCGCGCCGATGGCGAGGCTGCCGATACCGCCTGCGGTGGGGGTGTGGCTGTCGGAACCGATCAGCGTTTTTCCGGGTTTGGCAAAGCGCTCAAGGTGTACCTGATGGCAGATACCGTTGCCGGGACGGCTGTACCGCACGCCGATCTTTTTACAGATGGTGCGGATAAAACGGTGATCGTCCGCGTTCATAAAGCCGTTTTGCAGGGTGTTATGATCGATATAGGCAACCGACAATTCGGTTTTGACGCGTGGTATCCCCATGGCCTCATATTCCAGATAAGCCATGGTGCCGGTAGCGTCCTGCGTCAAGGTCTGATCGATGCGAAGCCCGACTTCAGCGCCGGCTTTCGCCTCGCCGTCCATCAGATGCGCAGCGATGATTTTTTGAGCAATGGTTTGTCCCATAAACTACCTCCAGATTCTGCGGCGGCGGCCCGCCGGTATTTCCTTTATCTATTATAACGCGCGCAGGGTGATTGTCAAATAATTAACGTGTGAGAAGCCTGTGAAAAACGGGCGCGCCCATAAAACGGGCCGCTGGGGCCAGCTGTGATACGGCGTGGAGAAAAGGCCGCGCCGAATTACGGCAAAAAAGAATAATCCGGCCCGTAAAGGCCAATCTAAAAAGGTAGAGAAAGGGGAGAAAAAGCCATGTCTGAAAAAACAGGAAAAGAAGAGACCGTTGTTGAAGAGAAAGAATTTGAAAAAGATTATCTTATGGAGACGGGATCGGTCTTAAAGACAAAAGGAACGCATGGTATCCATGTGTTGACGGTGATCGGCCAGGTGGAGGGGCATGTGATGGCCCCGCAGAACCAGAAGACCACAAAATATGAACATGTGATCCCACAGCTGGTTGCCATTGAGGAGGACCCGGAGATCGAAGGGCTTTTGGTGATCTTAAACACAGTGGGCGGAGATGTGGAAGCGGGGCTGGCGCTGGCAGAGCTGATCAGCGGCGTATCAAAACCTTCGGCCACGCTGGTGCTGGGGGGCGGCCATTCCATCGGCATCCCGCTGGCTGTCAGCGCGTCGCGTTCCTTCATTGTGCCGACGGCTACCATGACGATTCATCCGGTGAGGCATTCGGGGCTGATATTGGGGATACCCCAGACGATGACCTATTTTGAAGAGATGCAAAACCGCATTACGGGGTTTGTATCCGCGCATTCTTCTATCAGCGAGGAGCGATTTACCGATTTAATGATGCACACCGGCCAGCTGGTGATGGATGTGGGTACGGTGCTGACAGGGGGGCAGGCTGTAGAGGAGGGGCTGATCGACGAACTGGGCAGCCTTGACAGCGCCCTGCGCTATTTGTACAAAGAGATAGAGAACCGCCGCCGTCCCGCAGGGGCCCGTAAAAGGACAAAAAGCGTCTCTAAAACCAAGAATTAGTGTTTTACAAGCTTTGGGATTCGTGCTAAAATATAAAAGTTATCAAACAGCGCGGCGGAGAGACCTCCGCCGCGCGGCAAAAGGGGATTTACATAATACGATGGCCACCCGCAAAAAGCCCGCGCCGGGCAGAAAACCTGCCGGCAGAAAAAACGTCAGAAAAAAACAAAAACCCGAGATAGACCGCGTCTGGAGCATCCTGCTTTTTGGCGTCGGCCTGCTTTTGTGCGCGCTGACCTATATCGAGGGCCAGCCGTTCTGGAACATGCTGCGGGACGGCTTGTTCGGCCTGTTTGGATATACGGTGTATCTGCTGGCGCCGCTGGTGTTGTTCATCGCGGTACTGGTGGCAATGGGCAAACCCTTTAAAGTGCGGCTGCTGCAGCTGGTGATTTTGCTGTTTTTCATCAGCGGGGCGGTGCTGATTTTCGGCGGGTACGGCATTACCGAGGGCAGCACCTTTACGCAGCAGGCGGGAGAGATATGGCAGCTGGGGGTGCAGCGGGGCCCGGGGGGCGTGTCGTCGATATTGCTGGGATGGCCGCTGCTGGCGCTGGTGGGCAACCCGGGCGCGGGCATTATCATCGTGGTGCTGGTGCTGATCTATCTGATGCTGCTCACCAATATCACCCCCGCCGATATCCTGCTGTTTTTACGGCGCCATTTCGGCAGTATGAAAGAGACGGCGAAAACGGTGGCCCGTGAGAGCGTGGGCCGTTACCCGGTAGACCTGAACTCAGAAGAGGCGCTGGAGCGCGAACGTCTGCGCCGTCAGGCACAGGAGGAAAAAAGGGCGCTGAAAAGCCAGAAGAAAAAAGGCCCTTCTATCGATGTGGACCTGGGCCCCGGCCCGGCCCGGCCTGAAGAGGACATTTTTGCGCCTGGGCCCGATATGGGCGAGATCGGGTTTGTGCCCTACGGCGCAGACGAAGCTGCGCCCGCGGTAAAAGCGGCCTGCGCGGCGCCGCCGAAAGCCTGTGTGCCTGAGGCGCAGGCTTTTGCCGAGGAAGTAAAGCACGACCAGCTGGCGCAGGCGTGTTTAGAGGTTGTGAACGAGAAGGCCGGACAGAAAGTACAGGCCGGCTCTGATTTAACGTATCCGGCAAAGACGCCCGCGCCGCAGAGTGCGGCCAATGAGGTGGACGAGCTCATCCGCCGGGCCATCAACGGACAAAACGATTTGGACGCGGTGCCCGGCACGTTGGAGGTAGGGCGGGACGACCAGCTGATTATCAAAGAACCCAGACAGAGCTACCGTCTGCCCAGCCTTGATCTGCTGGACCCACAGCCCGACGGAAACGATACGGGCGCGGATGCGGAGATGAAGAAAAACGCGCAGACGCTGGTGGATACGCTGGAGAGTTTTGGCGTTAAAACGCGCATTTTGGACATCAGCCGCGGCCCGTCGGTAACGCGGTATGAGCTGCAGCCGCAGGCGGGTGTAAAAATCAGCCGCATCACAAATCTGGCCGATGATATTGCGCTGAATCTGGCTACGGCGGGCGTGCGTATCGAGGCGCCGATCCCCGGCAAGCCGGCGGTGGGTATCGAGGTGCCCAATCAAAACCGCGCCGCGGTTTCTATCCGCAGCGTTTTAGAAAGCCCGGCCTTTCAAAACAGCGACGCGCCCCTTACCATGGCGCTGGGCAAAGATATCTCAGGCCAGGTACAGGTGGCCGACCTTGCAAAAATGCCGCATCTATTGATTGCGGGGACGACCGGCAGCGGTAAATCCGTCTGCACCAACGGTATTATCATCAGCCTGTTGTACCGCTGTACGCCGGAGGAACTGAAGCTGATTTTGATCGACCCGAAGGTGGTGGAATTTGCCGATTATAATGGCATCCCCCATCTTGCCATGCCTGTGGTGACAGAGCCGCGGAAAGCGGCCGGGGCCTTGGGCAGCGCCGTGGCGGAAATGGAAAAGCGTTACCAGCTGTTTGCCGAGAACAATGTGCGGGACATCAAGGGCTATAACCGCCTGGCCGAGGCGCATGAAGAACTGGAGCACATGCCGTATATCGTGATTGTCATTGACGAGATGGCCGACCTGATGATGACGGCGGGCAAAGAGGTAGAAGATTATATCTGCCGTTTGGCCCAAAAGGCGCGCGCGGCGGGGATGCATCTGATAGCGGCCACCCAGCGCCCGAGCGTGGATGTTGTGACCGGGCTTATCAAAGCGAATATCCCAAGCCGTATCGGGCTTTCGCTCTCCAGCCAGGTGGACAGCCGCACCATTCTTGATGCGGGCGGCGCTGAAAAGCTTTTGGGTAACGGAGACCTCTTGTTCCTGCCGGTAGGCGCAAACAAGCCTATCCGCATTCAGGGCGCCTTTGTCAAAGACAGAGAGATCGCCCGGGTCATTCGTGATCTGAAATCGCGCAGCGAATGTCATTATAATGAAGAGATGATCGCTAATACCGAGCGTATGGCCGCTGCCCAAAACGCGGGCGGACAGGACGGCGCAGGGATGGCGGGCGAGCAGGAGGACGAGATGCTGCGCCCGGCTATTGAAGCGGTGATCGAGGCGGGACAGGCTAGCACCAGTATGCTGCAGCGCCGTCTGCGCCTTGGCTATGGCCGGGCGGGGCGGCTGATGGACGAGATGGAGCGTATGCATATCATTGGCCCTTACGAGGGGGCGAAGCCGCGGCAGGTGCTTATCACCCGCCAGCAGTGGATAGAGATGAACATGAATCAGGACGCAGCGGAGTAAAGGAAAGAAACATGCAGGAAAATTTTTTGCCGCTTACGGCGGAAGAGGCGCGGCAGCGGGGCTGGAATGAACTGGATTTTGTGGTGGTGACGGGCGACGCCTACGTCGATCATCCCAGCTTTGGCGCGGCGATCATTGGCCGTCTGGTAGAAGCGCTGGGCTTTCGTGTGGGTATGCTTTCACAGCCTGATTTTCATACGGCGGAAAGCTTTGGCGCGTTTGGGCGGCCCAAGTACGCCTTTTTGATCGGCGGCGGCAATGTGGACAGCATGGTGGTGCATTACACGGTTGCGAAGCGCCGCCGCGCTATGGATGAATACACGCCGGGAGGGAAAACCGGCAAGCGCCCCGACAGGGCGGCCAGCGTATATACCCGGCTGGCAAAGCAGGCATATCCCGACGTCCCTGTTATATTGGGCGGGTTAGAGGCGTCGCTTCGCCGTTTTGCCCATTATGACTATTGGGAGAACACGGTTCTGCCCAGTGTCTTAGAGACGAGCGGCGCCGACCTGCTGACCTTTGGCATGGGAGAGCGGCAGACGGCCGAGATATGTAAAAGGCTGGCGGCGGGAGAGCCGGTGAGCGCGCTGAGAGATATTGCGGGCGTATGCTATATGGCGGCGGGGCTGGAGGAACTGCCCGCCGCCTATACCGAGTGCGCGGGATACGGCAAAGTCTCCACCGACAAAACGGCCTATGCAAAAGCCTGCCGTATACAAATGGACAATCAGGACTGCGTTTCGGCCAAACCGGTGGTGCAGCGGCAGGAAAAAGGATACCTTGTCCAAAATATCCCGGCAAAACCTTTGGGACGGCTGGAACTTGACAAGGTGTTTACGCTGCCGTTTACCCGGCGGTGGCACCCCAGCTATGACGCATTGGGAGGCGTGCCGGGCCTTGAAGAGGTAGAGTTTTCCATCATGCAGAACCGGGGCTGCTTCGGGGGCTGCAATTTTTGCGCCATCACCATGCATCAGGGGCGCCGTGTCACCAGCCGCAGCAAAGAGAGTATCCTGCGCGAGGCGGAGGCTATGACCCGGATGCCGGGCTTTAAAGGTTACATACACGATATTGGAGGGCCGACGGCAAATTTCCGGTATCCAAGCTGCGCCCAGCAGATGAAAAAAGGGGTGTGCGCCGGTAAAAAATGCCTTGCGCCCGGCCCCTGTAAAAATTTGATCATTGACCACAGCGAATATCTGGATATCCTGCGGGCGGTGCGCAGCCTGCCCCGTGTGAAAAAAGTATTTATCCGCAGCGGCATCCGTTATGATTATCTGATTTGGGACAAGGACGACGCTTTTTTTCGGGAATTGGTAAAGCACCATGTCAGCGGACAGCTGAAAGTGGCGCCGGAGCACTGCGCCCCCAACACCCTGCGGTATATGGGAAAGCCCCCTGCCGAGGTGTTTGACAAATTTTGCGATAAATTTTATGCATTGACAAAACAGGCGGGGAAGAAGCAGTATCTGGTGCCGTATCTGATGAGCAGCCATCCCGGCAGTACCCTGAAGGACGCAGTGACGTTGGCCGAATATCTGTGGAAACACAAAATGAAGCCGGAACAGGTGCAGGATTTTTATCCTACCCCGGGCACCGTATCCACCTGTATGTTCTATACCGGGCTGGACCCCTATACCATGCAGCCTGTTTATGTGGCGAAAGACCCTGAGGAAAAAGCCATGCAGCGGGCGCTGCTGCAATATTATGAGCCCAAAAACCGCGAACGGGTGCGGCGGGCGCTGCGCCTTACCCACCGGGAGGATCTGATACCCAAGTTGACCCCCGGCGGCACGGCGGTAAAAAAGGATAAAGGAGCGGAGCTATGGCGTTCACCCGCAGAACAAAAAAACGAAGGCCGCGCCGCAAAACGGGGGAAAAGGACTGGCGCAAAAAGGCGCTGAGTTTGGTATTAGCCGGTTTGGCCGGTTTGTTTTTGTTGAGTTTATATATTTATGACAGTATGAACCCCGGCTTTCTTGACGGGTTGGCGCCGCAGCTGCGTGCGCAGGTGTCCACCGCCGAAAAAGCGCAGGGAAAGACACAGGTGCATATCCTGGATGTTGGGCAGGGCGACTGTGTTCTCTTATGCCAGAACGGAAGCTACGCGATGATCGACGCAGGCACGGCCGAGGCCTCAAACGCAATTTTATGGTATCTGGATACCTTGGGTGTAAAAAAGCTGGATTATGTGTTTATGACGCACCCCCATGCCGATCATATCGGCGGCATGAGAGACGTATTGGAGCATTATGAAATAGGAAAGGTCATCCTGCCGGATTTTTCAAAAGGGCCGGAGCCCACTTCTAAGATTTTAGAAAAAGTACTGCTGAAGATGCAGGAAAAAGAGATTGCCGCCGAGACCGCGCAGGAGGGGGCCGTCTATCCGCTGGGAGAAGGAGAGATCACGGTGCTGCTGGCGGGCATCCCTTCGCAGGAGTTTAATAATATCAGCGTGGCCACCCGGTTTGAAGCGCCCGGCCTTTGCTTTTTGGATACCGGCGACGGAGAGACCGCGCTGGAGGAGGAACTGGTGCAAAGATATGGGCTTTTGGGCGGTTTACAGGCAGATGTGATGAAGGCGGGACATCATGGAAGCGCAACTTCAAACACCGCCCAGCTTTTGGCTGCCGTGGGGCCGTCGGTGATAGTGGCAAGCTGCGGTAAAGACAATAGCTATGGGCATCCGCATAAAGAGTTTTTGGAAAGAGCCGGGGCAGTGGGCGCGCAGGTGCTGCGCACCGACGAAAACGGAAGTGTGGCGCTGTGTACGGATGGAGATGGCATTTCTGTGGTAGTACAGCAGGGACGGCAGGAGGAAGCGGCATGAATTATTCAGTGGATGAAATCGAGGGCGGCATCGCGGTACTGATAGATGAGGATGGAGAAGTGCATGAAGTGCCGTCGGTGACCTTATCGCCGGACGTTAAGGAAGGCGATATTGTGAATTACCGGGATTACATATGGCAGAAAAACCCCGAGGAAACAGAGCAGAGCGCCGCGCGGATACAGGCGCTGCTGCGTGAATTACAGAAAAAGAACGGGAAGTGAAGGTATGAAAAAATTTTTCAGAGAATTTAAAGAATTTGCGGTAAAGGGCAATGTGGTCGATATGGCTGTCGGCGTTGTGATCGGCGGTGCGTTCGGCAAGATCGTCACCAGTCTGGTGGGCGACGTGATCATGCCAGCTATCGGCCTGCTTACCGGAAAGATCAATCTGGCGGCCTTATCGTTTGTGGTAAAAGGCTCAGGCGGAAGCGAAGATGTCTCTATCGCATACGGCGCTTTTTTACAGAATGTCGTTGATTTTCTGATTGTGGCGCTCTGCATTTTTCTGGCCGTTAAACTGCTCAACCGGCTGAAAAGAAAAAAAGAAGAAGCGCCGCCAGCTGCGCCTGTCCCCTCGGCTGAAGAAATACTGCTGACAGAAATACGCGACCTGCTGAAGGAGAAAGAATGAACGGAGACGTTATGGCTGTCGTTACGCTTATCCTGGCGGCGGTGGCATGTCTGGCCGCGGTGGTGGGGCTGTGTCTGGCACTGACGCGGCGCACCGGTATAAAACCGGCCGACCTGTCAAAAATGCAGATGGAGCTTTATAACGAGCTGCGCGCCGGCAGGGTAGAGAGCAATACCGCGATTGGAAATACGCTGCGCGCCAGCGCGGAGAACGAGGGCAGGCAGCTGGCGCTGATGCAGCAGACCATCAGCGACCAGCTGCAGACAGTGAATAAGCGGTTTGGCGATCTGGGTATTGAGACGGAGCTGAAACTGAATCAGATACGCGAGACGATGGAAAAACGTATTACGGCGCTGCAGGCGGAGAATACCAAAAGCCTGGAAGAGATGCGGCGTACCGTAGATGAAAAGCTGCAGAAAACGCTGGACGAAAAACTGAACCAGTCTTTTAAAATGGTAAGCGAGCGTCTGGAGCAGGTATATAAGGGCCTGGGGGAGATGCAGACGTTGGCGGCCGGGGTAGGCGACCTGAAAAAGGTGCTTTCAAATGTAAAGGCCCGCGGTATTTTGGGCGAGATACAGCTGGGGGCCATTTTAGAGCAGATTTTAAGCCCCGGCCAGTATGTTGAGAACGAAGTGATGCGGCCGGGCAGCACGGAACGGGTGGAATATGCCGTCTGCCTGCCGGGCGACGGCGAACGGCCGGTCTATCTGCCTATCGACGCGAAGTTCCCTATGGATGCATACGCGCAGCTGCAGGACGCCTATGATTCGGCCAGTAAAGAGTTGGTGGACGGCGCCCGAAAAGAGCTGATAAACCGGGTGAAAAGCTTTGCCAAGGATATTCACGACAAATATATCGCCGTACCCTATACCACCGATTTTGCCATCATGTTCCTGCCCATCGAGGGCCTTTATGCAGAGCTTGTCAATTTGGGTATGGTGGAAGCGCTGCAAAAGGATTATAAGATCAATATTGCCGGGCCAACAACGATGGCGGCGCTGCTGAACAGTTTACAGATGGGCTTTAAGACTTTGGCGATACAGAAACGTTCCAGTGAAGTTTGGCAGGTATTGAGCAGCGTGAAAGCGGAATTTTCGACCTTCGCCAAGGCGCTGGAGCAGGCGCAGGCGCGCATCAAACAGGCGGATAAAGAGCTGGACAACCTGATTGGTACCCGTACCCGCGTTATGCAGCGCAAGCTGCGGCAGGTGGAGGCCTTGCCTGAAGAGGAAGAACCCGCCGCAGATTTGCTGGAAGAAAATAGCTTGACAAATTCATACTAAAATAGTATACTTTGAACCACAATAGACATCGAGGTGAAGAAAACAGTGCTGGAATTAAAGCATATCTCGTTTGAGGTGCCTGCCGACAACGCGACGCTGGGTATTCTCAAAGACGTCAGCCTTTCAGTGGAGGACGGAAAAATACTTGTCATCACCGGGCCGAACGGCGGCGGAAAATCGACCCTTGCCCGTATTATTATGGGGCTTGAAAAACCTACGGCGGGACAGATCATTTTTGACGGAAAGGACATTACCGGCCTTTCTATTTCAGAGCGGGCAAAGCTGGGCGTTGGATACGCTTTTCAGCAGCCGCCGCGCTTTAAAGGTATGACGGTGCGTCAGTTGTTAAAGCTTGCCCGTGGAAGCGCTTTGACGGAATGTGAGTGCTGCAATCTGCTGAGCAAGGTGGGGCTTTGCGGCAAGGATTATATGGACCGCGAGGTGGACGGCTCGCTGTCGGGCGGCGAGGTAAAGCGTATCGAGATCGCCACTTTGATGGCGCGTAAGCTGAAGCTTGCCATTTATGATGAGCCCGAGGCGGGCATCGATCTTTGGAGTTTTTCCATGTTGGTGGACAGCTTTCGGGATATCAGCTGCCGCAACAATGAGAGCGTGATCCTGATCTCGCATCAGGAGCGTATTATGGAACTGGCCGACGACATGGCGGTAATTGCCGACGGGCAGGTGCAGCGCTATGGCACAAAAGCTGATGTGCTGCCCTATCTGATGCAGGATTTTAATGAAACCTGCCGTTTTAAACGTTCCCGACAGGAGGTGGACGGCCCATGCTGAATAAAACAGATTATGATTTGCTGGCGTCCATCGCCGGGCTGCACGGCCTGCCAAGCGGCGCGTTCAGCTTGCGGCAGAACGGCCAGGGCGTTCAGTTACAGTCGAGCGAAAATGTGACGGTCACCCGTAAAACGGATAAACCCGGTATTGATATCGTGGTAAAACCGGGGACAAAAAACGAGACGGTCTATATCCCCGTCATTGTCACCGAGAGCGGCGTCAATGAGACGGTCTATAACGATTTTGAGATCGGCGAAGGCGCGGACGTCACCATCGTAGCGGGCTGCGGCATTCATAACGACGGCTGTACGGATTCAGAGCATGACGGCATTCATGCTTTTCATCTGCGCAAGGGCTCTCATGTCAAATATGTAGAAAAGCATTACGGTGAAGGTAGCGGAGAGGGCGGACGTATCCTGAACCCTACCACGCTGGTAGAGATGGATGAGGATTCACGCTGCGAGATGGAGATGACCCAGATCAAGGGCGTTGATTCTACCATACGCAATACAACGGCGCATTTGGGTAAAAACGCCAAACTGATGGTTTTAGAAAAATTGATGACCCATGGCGGCCAGGTGGCAAAATCCAATATGGACGTTTATCTGGACGATACGGGGGCTTCGGTACAGATTATTTCGCGCAGTGTGGCGAAAGACGGGTCGGTGCAGGTGTTCCATCCCAAGGCCATCGGCAACGCTGACTGCCGCGCCCATGTCCAGTGTGATTCAATTATTATGGATAAAGCGCGGATCAGCTCTATCCCCGAAATTACCGCAAACCACGCTGATGCCCAAATTATCCATGAAGCGGCTATCGGGCGCATCAATAATGACCAGTTGCTCAAGCTGCAGACCTTTGGCCTTTCAGAGGAGGAAGCGGAAGCGGTTATCATTGAGGGCTTTTTGAAATAATCAGCACAGATAAAATTTACTGATAGAGAAAGGCGCCGCCGGTTTTCCGGCGGCGCCTTTATGATGTGATCTGCAAAAATCGATAAAACTAAAGCGTTACGGGTTTGAGGCGGAAAAGTGAGCTTCTGCTTCACGCTTTTCTTCAGAAGAAGCGGGTGGAAACGTGCCAGCGCCCTGCGTGTTCAGCTGAAACTGATGAACCAGCTTATTCATCAGCGAAGCTTGGGCGGAAAGCTCTTGGCTGGCGGCGGCGGATTGCTGCGCTGTAGCGGAATTGGTTTGTACCACGGCCGAAATCTGTTCAACGCCGGTATTGATCTGCTCAATACTTTGCGCCTGTTCTTCAGAGGCCTTGGAGAT
>JAUNTE010000150.1 GCA_030538855.1 Oscillospiraceae bacterium | reverse complement strand
AGCTTAAAAAAAACAAAAATGCGACGCCTAAAAAGCTAAGGGCTATCACCAGCTTATGATTTATTTTTTTGTCAAAAGCCTTTACCATACCATATCCTCACACACTTTATTCTACAACGGTTTTACAGATTTCCGTCCGACTTACGATACTCTCTGCAAACCTCTTCAGCAGGTCCGTCCATCACTACCCTGCCATGGCTGAGCCAACATACTTTATTGCACATGCGCTCGATCTGCTCAATGGAATGGCTGACCAAAATCACCGTCGTGCCGCCGCTCATCAGCTGCTGCATCCGTTCCTCACACTTTTTTTGAAATAAAAAGTCGCCCACCGAGAGGATCTCGTCCGCAATCAGCACATCCGGCTTTGTGATGGTCGCAATGGCAAAACCGATGCGCGCCACCATACCCGACGAATAGTTTTTCAGCGGAACGTCCATAAAATCTTGCAGCTCGCTGAACGCCACGATCTCATCGAATCTCTCATCGATATATTTTGGTGTCAGGCCCAGCACCGTACCGTTCAGGTAAATATTTTCCCGCGCGGTCAGATCCATATCAAAACCTGCGCCCAGCTCAATAAGCGGCGCAATGGTCCCATTTACCTGCACGCTGCCCGCCGTGGGTTTGAATACCCCTGAAATGATTTTCAGCAGTGTACTTTTTCCTGACCCATTCAGCCCCACCAAACCGTAAAAATCGCCTTTTTCCACCTGCAAAGACACATCTTTCAGGGCATAGAACTCCTCAAACTGCAGCTTGCCCTTTGCCATTGCCACAAAATATTCTTTTAAGCTCTCATGTTTTTCTTTCGCCATGTTGAACCGCATGGAAACGCGGTTTATTTCGATCATTGCCATAAACCCGCGCCTCCTTTAAATATGCAGGACAAATTTGTCCTGCTGACGGCGAAACACCAAAAGCCCCAGCAGCAAAGCCGCTATCGCGCAGCCCCCACACACCAGGACCATATTCAGGTTCATCATTTTTCCGTCCAGCACCACCCAGCGAAACGCCGTGATATACCAGTACATAGGGTTGAATTGGATCAGCCGCTGCACCCAGGCCGCCATGGTCGACGGATCATAAAAAATAGCGGAAAAATACATCAGCGCGGTGGTAAAAACCCCCCACAAATGCATGATGTCCCGAAAAAACACCGTCATGGACGCCAGCAGCAGCCCAATACCTAAGCTGAACACAAACAGGGTCATCAGCGGATAGATAAACAGCGGTATCGTCCAATGGGGCTGCGCGCCGGTGAACAGCATTACCAGGATCAGCGCGATAAAAGAGAACAAACAGTTGACCAGTGCCGAGCACACCTTCTGCAGCGGAAAAATATATTTTGGGATATATACCTTTTTGATCAGCGGCGCGGCGCCCAGTACGCTGCCCATCGCGCTGCCCGTCGCCTCGTTAAAAAAGCCGAACAGCAGCTGGCCGATCAGCAGGTAAACAGGAAAATTCGTGATGTTGGCACCGCGCATATCTAAAATGTTAACAAAAACGGCCCACATCACCAGCATCATCAAAAGGGGGTTTAAAACGCTCCATACCACGCCCAGCACGCTGCGGCGGTATTTCAGCTTAAAATC
This sequence comes from Oscillospiraceae bacterium, assembly GCA_030538855.1. GTDB lineage: Bacteria > Bacillota > Clostridia > Oscillospirales > Ruminococcaceae > JAUNTE01. The sequence continues at coordinate 3,715 of JAUNTE010000150.1, read as the reverse complement.
CCGGCCTATCAGGTTTTGCAGCAGAAAGCGGTAACGCCAGAAATCTTTTGCATAGGCTTTTATCTTAGCCACCTCATTACCACCTCTCAAAAAAGCTGAAATCAGTCTCTTTGAAACCGGAATGCCTGCCGTCTTTTTCGCTTAAAAGTATTTCCGCGTCCACCGCCGGCCACTCTATACCGACGTCAGGGTCGTTCCACAAAATGCCGCCCTCGTCGCCCGGGGTATAAAAATCAGTGCATTTATAGCAAAATTCCGCCGTTTCACTCAACACCAAAAAACCGTGCGCAAACCCTTCGGGGATATAAAACTGTTTTTTATTTTCAGCCGAAAGGACGATACCGTACCACCGGCCAAAGGTCTCGCTTTTGGGGCGGCAGTCCACCGCCACGTCGTATACCTCGCCTGAGATCACCCGCACCAATTTTCCCTGCGGATGCTCTTTTTGAAAATGAAGCCCCCGCAGCACCCCTTTGGTGCTGCGGGATTGATTATCCTGCACAAAATGGCCGGGGATGCCGGCTTCACAAAACTGCTTCTCCTGCCATGTCTCCATAAAATAGCCGCGCGCATCGCCAAAGGGTATCGTCTCGATCACGGTAAGCCCCCGGATGCCGGTTTCTAAAAATTGAAATTTTCCCAAAATTTTCGCCCTCATTATTATTCAGTATCGGGTGTTATTATAGCACAGCAGCCGCTTTCCGACAACCCAAATCAAAGTTACATAAGAGAAAATGGCGTATTTTGTCAAAATTCGCCGAACGTTTGCTGCCATCCAACCCGTTTTTTATAGCTTGCCTCGCTCCCGTCGGGTTATCCCAGGCGTCTTTATCTGCAAACGGGTGAAAGCATAGCCGCTTTCGTCCCGGCCCGCTGCGGGGCCTTTACACAGCGCTTGCCGCCCGGCGCTGAGAATCCGTGCGGCAAGCATGCCTAAGCCGATAAGGGACAACACGGTTTTCGGGAGCGGAAATGGCAGCCGATAGGCATGTTGTCCCTTGTTTGCTTAGGATATACAATCTGATTTATAGATCGGCGGTTTTTACCCGCTCAAATTCTTCTTTGAGTTCAGCCGGACATTTTGTGCACAGGCTCACCACAATGATGACCAGCGACGAGACCAAAAAGCCCGGGACGATCTCATAAACGTCAAAAATGCCGCCTTGGTTTAGCCACCAGACGCAGGCGGTCACCCCTCCTGCAATAATGCCCCACAGCGCGCCCTGCTTGGTGGTGCGTTTCCAGAAAAGGCTGAACAGGACGATCGGCCCGAACGCCGCGCCAAAACCGGCCCACGCGAACGCCACCAGTTTGAATACGGATTGATTGACCAGATACATAAATGTCCCCTCGGCCGCGTCCGGCACGCTGACCAGCAGCGCCGCGAGAACAGAAATGACGATAACCGTGATACGGCTGAGCCACAGCACTTTTTTCTCGCTGGCATTTTTGTTGATGAGCCCTTTATAAATATCGTTTGAAAAAGCGGAAGATGTGACCAAAAGCTGGCTGTCCGCCGTACTCATGATCGCCGCAAGGATGGCGGTGAGCAGGATACCGGTGATGATGGGCGGAAACAGGTCGATCGTCATCTGCATAAATACCGATTCAGGGTCGGCCAGGGTGGGATATAAAAACGCCCCCATGGCGCCCACAATAATGGCGGCCGTCAGGCTGATAACCACCCATACCATGGCGATGACGCGGGCGGGCCGTATCTCTTTGCTGCTGCGGATGGCCATAAACCGGGGCAGGATATGCGGCTGGCCGAAATAGCCAAGGCCCCACGCCAACGCCGATACCAGCATCAGTACATTCAGGCCGCCGTCCGCCGTTTTTGGCAGCAGGCTGAAGGTATCGCCCACCCCCGCCAGCGCCGCAGAGAGGCCTGCGCCCCCGCCCATATGAAAATACGCTACGACAGGCGTCACGATCAACGCGACAAACATCAAAACGCCCTGCACCATGTCTGTCCAGCACACGGCCAGAAACCCGCCCATAAAGGTATATGAGACGATGATCACCAGCCCCAGTACCAGCGCCGCCTGATAGGGGATGCCGAAAACAGAGGTGAACAGTTTTGCCCCCGCTGAAAACATGGAAGCGGTGTAGAACAGGAAAAATATCAAAACAAAAATAGCGGATACCAACTTGAGCACCCCGCTTTTGTCACGAAAACGGTTTTGAAAGAAATCCGGCAGGGTGATGGCGTCTCCGGCCACAAGGGTATACTTTCTCAGCCGTTTTGCCACAATAAGCCAATTGAGATAAGTACCCAGAGCAAGCCCTACCGCCGTCCAGATAGCCTCTGTGGTGCCCGCGTATAAAGCGTAGGCGGTGCCCGGCAGCCCCAGCAGCAGCCAGCCCGACATATCCGAGGCCTGGGCCGACATCGCCGCCACCCACGGGTTGAGTTTTCTTCCTCCTAGCACATAATCCGAGACATTTTTGTTCTTACGATAAAAATGGAACCCGATCCCGATCATCATGGCAAGATATAAAACAAAAATCACGATGACGGTAATCATTTCGCCGCTTGACATAGCATGAAACCCCTTTCTGCGAATAACTGCATTGAAACCTCAAAAAAAGTTCCTGTCCAGTATAGCAGAATCTCCTTTTTATGGCAAGAAACAGAAGGCGGCGCATCTGTTTTATCAAGCTAAAAATTTACAGACGTGTTTTGCCCCGGGCAATGATTTTTCGGCCCTGCCTTTTTTGGTTGGTGGATATTTAATTTTTCGTATATGTAACGCATATAAATTGCATATATAAAAATACCACATCTTTATACTGAAAACAAGAGGGAGATGATCCGTATAAAAAAATATAATTTTAAATTTATTGTAAGCATGGACGACGAAGCTGTCAAAAAGTTGGATTATATTGCCGAATACTATGGGCGCGACCGTACCAATCTCATCCGCTGGCTTGTCCGTAATGAAATTATACGTTTTGAAACGGAACACGGCAAAATCGATATTGAAAAAAGTCAGGAAGAGCCATGACTTCAAAAAATGGCTGCGCCGTATTTTTTCTTTTTATATTTGCGCCACGGCGTAAAAACGAAAAGAAGCGCCGGTTTTACCGGCGCTTCTTTGCCTTTATATCCTTTATAACTTATGGCGCGAAAAAACTTTTTGCTCCCCGTTCCCTTTGCACCAGCACCCGGCGGCACGGGTCCGCCGTGAAAGCGAAAAAATCCCCTGCCCGGCTAAGAGGCCCCGCCGAAAGCGGGGTTTTACGCCAAACAGAGGATCGTTTTTCTGCCACTATTACGCAAAATTGATATTTTAAATACTGCTCCGTAGGATAAGGCATGTATTAGCACTGTTTACATTCATTAACTTAAAAAACTAGATAGATAATGTTTCGTTCTTTGCCATTTTTTTCAAAAAACTAAACTACATTTTAGCCTTGCACTACAAGGTTAAAATGTAGCTTATGAGTTGCCACTACTGGGTAAAAACGATATTGAAAAGAAGAGGCCCCGCACAGCAGGGCGGCAAGAGTGCGCCGTAAATTCGGAGCCGCCAAAAGCGGCGGAAAATTTCAGCAGGGCGAATTCATTTCGCCCGTCCTCAGATGAAATCAAATCAGGGGGGAGTGCCGCACCTCGGCATGGAACCCAAAAAAAGAAGGAATTTTGTCTTATGACAAAATTCCTTCTTTTTTTGGAGCGAGCAATGGGAATCGAACCCACAACCACAGCTTG
>JAUNTE010000149.1 GCA_030538855.1 Oscillospiraceae bacterium | reverse complement strand
GTTATTGGCGGCGGGCCTGTTTGCGGGCTGTCGTGCACAGTCTGACTCTCAGCCCGAAAGCGGCCCCGTACAATCAGCCGTATCGGCCGTATCAGAGCCGGCCGGCCCGCCGGAAACAGCAAGCGCCCCCTTGACAGGGCTGCCGCTGTCTGACGGCCAGACAAAAAATCAGCGGCCTGTGGCGGTGATGGTAGGAAATTCTGAAATCGCCCTGCCGCAGAGTGGGACCGCCGGGGCGGACGTGATCTATGAAATGGTGACGGAGGGCGGCATCACCCGCTTGATGGCGGTATTCAGCGGCGTGCCCGCGGTGGGGCGCGTCGGTTCGGTACGCTCTATCCGTGACCAGTTTGTGCAGCAGCTGCTGCCGCTGAACGCCGTGGGCGTACATATCGGAGAGAGCATCTATGCCAGTGAGATGCTGCGCCAGTACGCGTATCCCACGGTAAACGGCTTTTATCTGGGTACGCTGGCCTTTCAGTTTGATGAGGCGCGGGACGCTGTAAAGCCCAATGTGCATTGCTGGTATACAGACGCCTCGCTGATTGCGCAGGGGATGTCGCTGAATGAGATGCCCTCAGATACCGGGACGGCAGATACCCTGTTCAAGTTTTTAAGGCCGGAGGAAGCCCCCCGTGTACCGGCGCAGCAAGAGGCCCTTTCGGTGGCTTTTCGTTTTTCGGGCGCGACGGATGCGCTGTTCACCTATGACCCCCAGAACAAAGTGTATTTGAAAAGCGAATTTTCAGCGCCCCAGCTGGATGAGGCCACCGGTACCCAGCTGGCTTTTACCAATGTGCTGGTTTTGGCCACGCAAGTTACCTTGAAGCCGGACGGCGACTGTACGGAATTTGATTTTACCAGCGGAAAGGGCTGGTATTTCAGCAACGGCTGGGCGGAGGAGATCACCTGGAAAAAAGGAGACCCTGACCAGATATTGAAGGTGTATGGGCAGGATGGAAAAGAACTTTCTGTCAATTGCGGGAAAAGCTATATCGCCTTTGTGGATACAGGGGCGCTGCAGAACAGTTTGACAATTACCGGCCCGCAGCCCCCTGCCGAAGTGCCTGCCGAATAGAAATTTTCAAGAGGTATAAAAAAGAGGCTGCTGCGAAATGGATCGGCAGCAGGCTGCGCGTAAAAAACTTTTTAAAGATTTAAAAAAACGCCTTTGGACCCGGTTTTGCCGCCGGAACCAAAGGCGTCTTTTATTGCAAGAAGAGATCCCCGGCTGTGCCGGGGTTACGAAAAAGCTTTTACGTTCAATAGAAAAACAGAAGCTGAAAACAGGAAATACGCATGTAATCATGCTATGAAAAACAGATCAAACAAAAGTAAACGCAGGAAATGTCAACCAGAGGCTAAGGGCGAGGGGGTGAGTGATGAAACCTGATACAGCAAAGGCTCACCCATTTAAAATTGCCTGCCGAAGGTGAACCTTTGCAGGCGTCGTTTTGCATATGCGCCTTGAGGTACGGGCAGTTCCATAAAGCTTTACCCGCAGAAGAACCGCCGGCTGCACAGGTAGGTTCCTGTTTGATCTTTTGGCAGCTGTTTTACGGCAGCCCGTTATTTAAAGAAGGCCCGATCACCCGGCAGACCCACCCAAGAAAGACTGTACGGACAGAAGCCTTTTGAAGAAATAAAAACGCCGTCCGCGGTATGCGTCGGCAGACGACGCTTTTGATGAGAAGGCCTTTTTGGGGCACAGCCGCAGGGCGGCCGAAAGAGAGCCCAAGAGGCACAAACTCAATTTTTCAGCTTTTCACCATAACCGGCGGGCGCAATGGCAACGGCTTCGGCCATTTCATCACGCATCAGCATGGCGGGGGTGCAGCGCACCGTCCAGCCGCAGCCGGGGTCACATGCCCACAGCGAGGCAGGGCGCTGCGGCAGAGCGGCCTGTGCCAGCATACTCATGATGACCCCGCCGTGGGTGACGGCGGCGGCCTCCGTAACGTCGGCTTTCATCATAAATTCAAACAATTTGAGAAAGGCGCCCCGGGTACGGGCCGAGAATACATTGGCGTGTTCGCCGCCTTCGGGCTGATAAGGGTCCTGTGGGTCCATCCAGCGGCGAAAAGCAGCGCTGCCTACCAGATCTTCGGCCCGTTTTCCTTCAAATTCTCCGAAAGAGGCTTCACGAAGGTCCTGCAGCTCATAGAGCTTGACACCGGGATATAAGATCTCTGCGGTTTCTTTGGCGCGCATAAGAGGGCTGCAGAAAACCATTTGAACGGTTGGGTAAGAGAAGTCTTCTTTCAGCTTGAAAAGCTGTTCTTTTCCCGCGGGGCAAAGGGGCAGATCGGTGCTGCCGATATAGCGTCCCTCCAGGTTTCCGGCCGTCAGGCCGTGTCTTAACAGGTGTAACCGGTAGGTTTTCATAGAAATCCTCCAAAAATACTTGTAGCTTTTTGTCACAATCTGGGCTTTACAAACGGTTTTTACTGTAATATAATTTACAATACGTAATGAATGTGAGGAGTGCGGGCATGGCGGCAGATTTCAACAGAATCATCACCCTTTTGCGGAAAGAACGCGGCATCACCCAAAAACAGGCGGCGGAGGATTTGGGGGTATCGCAGGCGCTTTTGTCGCATTATGAAAAGGGCATTCGGGAATGCGGGCTGGATTTTGTGGTGCGCATCGCAAACTATTATAATGTATCCTGTGATTATCTTTTGGGGCGCAGCGCAGACCGCAGCGGCCTTACCTTAACTGTGGATGAAATACCGGGGCCTGAATCAAGCAAAGACAGCCATTTTAAGGGCAGTGCGCTGCCGGTGCTGAACAAAAAGCTGATTTCAAATTCGCTCAATATTTTATTTGACAAGCTGCAGGCCTGCCCTGATAAAGAGCTGGTAACCGAGGTATCGGGCTATCTGATGTTGGCGGTATATAAAATGTTCCGCAGCCTGTACGGCGCTTATCCCAAAAACCCGGACGATCTGTTCAGCGTATCCAAAAACAGCTACGGCGGATATGCGGGCGGCGCCATGCATATGGCCGAGACCCGGGTGCGCGCCCTGCTGGAAAATGGAAAACTGCCCGGCGGAAAAGACCCGGCGGCTTTTGCCATGACGACCGAGACCCTTGCCAAAGAATACCCGCTGTATGAAACCAGCCTGCTGAACCTGATACGCGTCAGTGAAGAGCGTATCACCCGGCTTTTGCAGTAATTGTGTAAAAACAAACGGGATAGAAGCAAGCCCTGCCGCACGGCAGGGCTTTTTTGCTGTCAAGCGAAAGAACGCCGGGCCAAGGACGATAAAAGCGGTTTTTTGAAGGCGGCCAAGATAGAAGAACGCTCTTTTACGAAAAACAGAAACGCCGCCCGCTGCTGAAAAAGAAGAAAGCATGATATATGCGGGCTGCGGCAGGCCCGTGCCCAAGATACAAAATGGCAGAGTGTCTTTTATATTTATCCGCTTTGAACCGGCAGACAGATTTTAAAGACAAAAACAGGAACGGGGCCGCTGTGGACGTTTGAAACGGCTTACCGGCGGCAGGCAAGGGGCCTTTTGCCGGGGGGATAGACCCCTGCGTAATCTGGAGCTGCTGATAAAGCCGCCCTTTGAAAGGTTTCGGCGTTTTATTCGAGCATGTTTTATAAAAAGTCCTCGGGAATACCTGCAGTATTCCTGTGGTTTTTGTTCCATCCGCTGAAAAAACGCTCTCGTTTTCTACAGAGATTAATGTGTCAATAGTCCCAATCTGCGCCGTGGTTATCAAAAGGGCTTGCCGCTTTGATGAAGCGCTGCTGCCTGCGCCGGCAGGCGTCTGCTTGGATAAGATATCAAAAAAGCCCCTTGATAACGCCGTTTTCGTCCACGTCGATAGAGAGCGCGGTCGGTTTTTTGGGAAGGCCCGGCATCGTCATGATGGCACCCATCACCGCCACGGCAAACCCGGCCCCCGCAGAAAGACGCACCTCTCGCACTGTCATGGCAAAGCCCTCCGGGGCCGCCAGCAGGGCCGCGTCGTCAGAAAAGCTGTACTGGGTTTTTGCGATACAGACGGCAAGGCCCGGAAGCTGCTGCGCTTCGATCTGCGCGATGTCACGCAGGGCTTTTGCGCTGTATGAAACTGTCTGCGCGCGGTATACTTTTTTACAGACGGCTTCGATTTTAGCTTTGAGGGAAGGGGTGGCCGGGTCATAGGTGAACTGTACGGCGGGCGCGGCGTTTGCCTCGGCCAGACGGATCACTTCATCCGCCAGAGCAAGCGCGCCCGCCCCGCCTTTGGCAAATACCTCGCTGAGGGCGCAGGGAACGTCCAACTCACGGCAGAGGGAGAAGATGACCTCGTTTTCTTCGGGCGTGTCAGAGGGGAACGCGTTAAGCGCGACGACCACGGGAAGCTGATACACGCCGCGCAGATTTTCAATATGACGGCGGAGGTTGGCGCAGCCGGCGCGCAGATACTCGGTATTCGGGACGCCGAGTGCATCGCGGGGGCACCCACCGTGGTGTTTCAGGGCGCGCACGGTAGCCACCAGCACCACCGCGGAGGGGGCAAGCCCCGTTTTGCGGCATTTGATATCCAAAAACTTTTCTGCCCCCAAGTCGGCCCCAAAGCCCGCCTCAGTGACGGTATAGTCTGACAGTTTGAGCGCCAGTTTGGTGGCGGCCACGCTGTTGCAGCCGTGGGCGATATTGGCGAAGGGTCCCCCGTGGATAAGGGCGGGCGTATGTTCCAGCGTCTGCACGAGGTTTGGGTCAAAGGCGTCTTTCAAAAGCGCCGTCATGGCCCCTGCCGCGCCCAGCTGCCCGGCGGTGACCGCTTCACCCGCATAGGTATAACCGATGACGATGGCGGCAAGCCGCCGTTTCAGATCGGCAAGATCTTCCGCAAGGCAGAACACGGCCATGACCTCGCTTGCGACGGTAATATCAAAGCCGTCCTCGCGTGGGGTGCCGTCGCTTTTTCCGCCCAGGCCGTCGATGATAAAGCGCAGCTGCCGGTCATTCATGTCCATGCAGCGCTTCCAAGTGACGCGGCGGGGGTCAAGCCCCAATTCATTGCCCTGCTGGATATGGTTATCGATCATGGCGGCAAGCAGGTTGTTGGCCGCGCCGATCGCGTGCAGATCGCCGGTGAAATGCAGGTTGATGTCCTCCATCGGTACGACCTGGGCGTAACCGCCGCCCGCCGCGCCGCCTTTTACGCCGAACACCGGCCCAAGGCTTGGCTCACGCAGGGCCAGCATGGCGTTTTTGCCGCGCTGGTGCAGCGCGTCGGCCAGGCCCACGCTGGTGGTGGTCTTGCCTTCTCCCGCAGGGGTTGGGTTGATGGCGGTGACCAAAATCAGCTT
>JAUNTE010000004.1 GCA_030538855.1 Oscillospiraceae bacterium | reverse complement strand
GAGCTTTTGCCGGACGGATTTGCCCAGGGGGACAAGGGACGCGCGGCGCTGGGCGGCATGATGGGCTGCCTGATCATGTCACTTGGCATTTATTTGATTTAGTGATAAAATATTATATAAATAAAACTTTCAGCCGCGCTGAAAATTTTTTTCGCGCGGCTTTGTACAGAGACGGGGGCGGACAAGCTGAAAAGAGCAGGGGCGTTTTTGATAGCCATATGTCTGGCGGCCGCGCTTTGCGGCTGCGCTTCTCCTTTTGGCGGCGGAGAGGAGCTGCTGGCGTCCCCGCAGCTTACCCTTGAGCAGCAGCAGATCGCCCAGGCGCTGCAGCACTATCTGAACGAGGAGGCGCGTTTAAAATATCCCCGGCAGGGCGAAAACCTGGCCCCCTTCATTTTTTGTGATCTGGATGGAGACGGCGCCGAAGAGGCGGTGGCGTTTTACACCATAGAGAGCCGTGGAAAAAACGTACAGCTTGCCCTTTTGACGCAGAAGGAGGGCCGGTGGGCCGTCAGCTTTGATATGGAGGGGGACAATACCGACCTTGACCGCATCTCGCTGGCGTCTGTTTTTCAAAACGGCGCCACACAGCTGGTGGTGGGGTATACCAGCGTGAATTTGTCGGATAAGGCGCTGGCGGTATATTCCTGTTCAGGCGGAGAGCTGAAAAAGGAATATGAGCAGCCCTACGACCATTATGAGACGGCCGATTTGACCGGCAACGGTTTTATGGATGTGGCGGCGGTCTCGGCGGGCAGCCAGCCGGGGCTTATGCAGCTGACGCTATTGAGCGGAGACGAGAATGGTTTGACAGCGCCGGTAACCACCCAACTTTCGACACAGTTTACCTCCTGTATCAACTTTTTGATCGGTAAAAATGAGGTGGGAGAAAAAATATTGGTGGTGGACGGATATAATTCAGGGGACAGGCTGACCACCGAGGTGCTGAAATATGTGGGCGGCGTATTTACCCGTTACGCCGTGATAGAGGGACAGGCTTTTTCAGAAGCCGCGGCCCGCAACCAAAACGTTTTGTTGAGTATGGATGTGGATGGGGACGGTATGGTTGAAGTGCCGTCGGCCCTGGAGGAAACCGGCAGCCTGCCCGAGGGCGGCCGGTTTTGCTGGACCGGCTGGTATGGCTTTAAAGAAAAGAAGGCATATGCCAAATATTTTGCGCTGGTGGATACTTCGCTGAATTGCGCCCTGCTTTTGCCCGAGGAATGGAAGGGCCAGGTGACGCTGGAAAAAACCGCGCTTGACAACGAGTGGCGTATCCGGCGGACAGAGGACGGCGCGGTGCTGCTGTATATCCGCCAGCTTTCACAGGAGGACGCGCTGAACGCGGTTGAGATAAAAAAATATAAAGAAGTATGCACGGTGGGCGACTACAGTATTTTGGTGAGGACGACAAGACAGGTGAGTGAGACCCAGGCGGCGGAATATTTTCAATGTGTAAAGCTTCAGGGGTGACCGGAAAGGAGACGGGAGAATGAGACGGGTACTGGTGGTAGAAGATGAGTCGCCCATCCGCGAGATGATTGTACTGAACCTGCGGATGGCGGATTACGAGGTGACCGGCGCATCCAGCGCGGAAGAGGCGCTGGAGATATGGAGACAGGACAAGGCGTTCGACATTGCTGTTTTAGACGTTATGCTGCCGGGGCTCAACGGCTTTTCTCTGTGCGAACAGCTGCGCCGTGACAGCGGGGCCATCGGCATCATCATCCTTTCGGCCCGCACCCAGGAGGCGGACAAGATCAGCGGGCTTTCTCTGGGGGCGGACGATTATATGACAAAGCCCTTCAGCGTGTCTGAGCTGCTGGCCCGCACCGAGGCGCTTTGCCGCCGTATCGGCCGGGCGGCCCCAAAAGAGGACGGACGGCTGGTGCAGGGGGCTTTTACCCTGGACGAAAAAAGCCGGACGCTTTCAAAAAACGGCGCGATCATCGATTTGACCCAGGTGGAGTTTCAGATCATGGAGCTGTTTTTTCAAAACCCCGGCGTGGCGCTTTCGCGGGATAAAATACTGGAGGGCGTCTGGGGGGAAAATTATTTTGGAGACGTCAAGATCGTGGACGTGAATATCCGCCGCCTTCGGATGAAAATTGAGGAGGAACCTTCAACGCCGCAGCATCTGCTGACGGTGTGGGGATATGGTTACCGCTGGAATGGCTAAAAAAAACTTACGGACAAAGCGAAAAAAAAGCATCGTATGGCGGTGGGCCAGCGGTAACCTGCTGCTTACGTTGACCGTGCTGGCGGTGGCAGAGGCGGTTTTTTTGCTGTTTATCCATAACACCTATTACAGTACGGCCCGGCAGGCGCTCTCCAGCCGAATATCCGCCATTGACGGGCAGCTGACGGCGCGCTCAAGCGTTTCAGCGGTGGAACGGGCCGCTGTTGTCAGCCGTATGGCCGAGGAATTCAGTGAAAAGGATAAATTTGAGCTGATGCTTTACAGCGGGCAGGGCCAGATCGTCGCCACCAGCAGCGGTTTTATCCCGGAGGCGGAGACTTCGCCCCCTGATTTTACCGACGCGCTGGAGGGGGCGGACGGCAGGGGAGAATTTATCGGTATGCTGGCCTCGGGTGAAGAGATCATGGCCATCAGCTACCGTTTGCCGAAACCGGCGGGAGAGGTGGCGGTGCTGCGGCTGGTCACTTCATTGACCGGCATCAACCGGCAGATCGCTACGCTGGGGGGCGCCTCTGGCTGTGTTATACTGGCGGTTTTTCTGTTCAGTGTGTTCTCGGGGCTTTATTTTGTGCGCAGTATCGTGCTGCCTCTCAACAATGTGCAGGCGACGGCGGAAGAGATCGAGAAGGGCAACTTTACCGCCCGTCTGCCCGCCCGCAGCAAGGATGAAGTGGGGCTCTTGTGCGAATCCATCAACCATATGGCCGAGGAGCTGGGAAAAACCGAGCAGATGAAAAATGAGTTTATCTCTTCGGTCTCGCATGAGCTGCGCACCCCGCTCACTGCCATCAAAGGATGGATCGAGACGCTGCAGAGAGTGGGCGACCCGGCCGACCCGAACTTTCACCATGGTCTGCGTATCGTAGCGGCCGAGACGGACCGGTTGGAGGGCATGGTGGAGGAGCTGCTTGATTTTTCACGTATGCAGACCAAGGGGCTTTCTCTTCAGATAGAGAGGCTGGATATCGGCGCCGAGGTGGGCGACATCATCCTGATGATGGAACAGCGCGCCCAGCTGGAGGGGATCGCGCTGTGCTATGAAGAGCCGGAAAAGCTGCTGATCGTAGAGGGCGACCGCAATCGTTTACGGCAGGTTTTTGTGAACCTGCTGGACAACGCCTTTAAATATTCCGCGCCGGGCGGTACGGTGCAGGTGCGTGTTTCAGAAGAAGAAAACGGCTGCGCCGTCTCAGTGAAGGACGGGGGAAAAGGTATTGCCCCGGACGAGCTTGACAAAGTGCGCCAGCGGTTTTATAAGGGGAGAGGCGCGGTGCGCGGCAGCGGCATCGGCCTGGCCGTGGTGCAGGAGATACTGGACGCGCACGGCGGCAGTTTTACGCTGCAGAGCGAGCCCGGACGAGGGACCATGGTGACGGTGCGGCTGAACAGTACCGTTACGAAAACGGAGGACAGCGATGAGGAAGAAATATCTGCAGGCCGGTGAGGTGGTGGCGCTGCACGGCATAAAGGGCGAGGTAAAACTTTACCCATGGTGCGACGGCCCTGAATTTTTAAAGGGGCTCAGGCGACTGTACCAAGGCGGCGACGGCGCAGCCCCCTTAGAGGTGAAGGAAATAAGGGCGCAAAAAGGGATGGCACTTTTGAAATTGTCGGGCCTTGATACGCCGGAACAGGCCCGGCAGCTGATAGGAAAGGTGCTGTGGCTGGACAGGGACGAGGCGCGGCTGCCGCCGGGCCGGCATTTTGTGCAGGATATGATCGGTATGACGGTGCGGGACGCCGCCACGGGAGAGGCCTACGGCAGGATAAAGGATGTACAGTGCCCGGCCGGGACCGATTTGTATGAGATCTCACGGCAGGAAGGCGGTACGGTGCTTTTTCCGGCAGTGGAGGAATTTTTGGCGGGGATCGACTGGGAGAAGGACGAGGTGTTGGTCAGGCCTATCGAAGGGATGTTTGACGAGTGAGGATCGATATAGCGACGCTGTTTCCCGAGATGTGCGGCGCGGTGCTGGAGGAAAGCATCATAGGCCGGGCACGGCGGGCCGGGCGGGTGACGATAGAATGCCACCAAATACGCGATTACAGCAAGGACAGGCACCGCCGGGTGGACGATTATCCCTATGGGGGCGGCTGCGGGATGCTGATGCAGGCCGAGCCCATCGCCCTGTGCTGCGAGGAGATCATCTGTAAGCAGCGGGCGGCGGGGGTGAAAAAACCGCATGTGGTGTTTTTAACGGCGGCGGGCCGCCGTTACGACCAGGAGGCCTGCCGCCGGCTGAGTAAAGAGGAAGGCGTCATTCTGGTGTGCGGCCACTATGAGGGGATGGACCAGCGGGTGATCGACGCGCTGGCGGATGAAGAGCTTTCAATAGGCGATTATGTGATCACCGGCGGAGAACTGGCCGCGCTGGTGGTGGCGGACAGTATCTCGCGTCTGCTGCCGGGCGTTTTGTCAGAGCCTGCGGGCTACGAGGGAGAAAGCCACTACGGGGGCCTTTTGGAATACCCGCAGTATACCCGCCCTGAGATATGGCGCGGGGTACCGGCGCCCAAGGTGCTTTTGAGCGGAGACCACGCCAAGGTGGATGCGTGGCAGCGCCAGCAGGCGCTGGAACGCACCCGGGCGCGTCGGCCGGATTTATATGAAGCGGCGGAAAAAATAAAAAGCGAAAAAGATAAAGTTACAAAAAAATAGAAGCGGAAATGTATAAACTGCCGATGAAGTTGAAAACTTACTAGTAAAACTACACAAAGAAAACGAAAAGAAACGCGCCGTATCTATCCAAGTGAGAGAATTTTGTCAAAGCTATATTGATGTTCGGTTGCGGGTGTGGTATCATGCACATATCATATAAAATCCGCATGGTTGCAATTTTGAGTGTATAGGAGCGACTGATTATGTTTGTAAAAGAAGTTACTGTGGAGAATCAGGTGGGTCTGCATGCCCGTCCCGCTACTTTCTTTATTCAGACAGCCAATGAGTACAAGTCCTCTATCTGGGTAGAAAAGGAAGAGCGCCGCGTCAATGCAAAAAGCCTTTTGGGGGTGCTTTCGCTGGGTATCGTAGGCGGCACGACGATTCGGATCATCGCGGACGGCGCCGACGAGGAGACCGCAGTGGAAGGTTTGGTAAAATTAGTAAATTCCGGCTTTGCTGAATAACTGCAGGCCCGATGAAAAAATGCGCTGCCGTGTATGCGGGGGCGCATTTTCTCTTATAGTGAAGGCGGCGGCGGGAGGCAGAAAAGATAAAGCGGCCTGACAAAAGCCCAACCGGGCGGCAGGGCGGCAAATATCCCCCTGTGCGCGGCGTGCGGGGTTACAGCCAAAGGCCGCGGGGCATACTGGCGAAGGGAGGCGAGACCGATGACGAAAGAGGAACTGTATCAAAAGGCGAAAAGCCTGCCGCTGCTGCCGGGGGTATATATCATCCGCGATAAAAAAGATGAAGTCATCTATGTGGGTAAGGCAAAACGGCTGCGCACACGCGTTTCGCAGTATTTTCGCGAGGGGGTGCCCCACGACGCCAAGGTGACGCGGATGATCGAGGCCGCCTACAGCTTTGATGTGATCGTGACGCAAAGCGAATTTGAGGCGCTGGTGCTGGAGTGCAGCCAGATCAAACAGCACGACCCCAAATACAACATTTTGCTGAAGGACGATAAAGGTTACAGTTATGTGCGGGTGAGTAAAGAACCTTATCCCAAGCTGACGGCGGTGCTGCAAAAAGCGGACGACGGGGCGGAATATATCGGCCCGTTTATCTCAAGTTTTGCGGTGCGCGAGATGGTAGAGACGGCCTCAATGGCGTTTCGGCTGCCTACCTGCGGCAAAAAATTTCCGCAGGATTTCAGAAAAGGCCGCCCCTGCCTGAACGCGCATATCGGGCGGTGTATGGCGCTTTGCACCGGCAGGATCAGCCAGGAGGAATACGCCGAGTGTGTGGCCGGTGCGGTGCGGCTCATCAAGCAGGGAAAACAGGAGATACTGAAGACCCTTCAGCAGCGTATGGAAACTGCGGCGGAAGAGCTGCAGTTTGAAAAAGCCGCCCGGCTGAGAGACCAGATCAAAGCGATTGAAAAATTGACGCCCGGGCAAAAAGTGGTGTCGAATGAAGAGAAAGAGCAGGACGTTGTCGCGCTTGGCGCGGGTGCGGGCGCGGTGTGCGCTGCCGTGCTGTGTTTTCGCGGCGGGCGGCTGGTGGAAAAACGGGAGTTTCTTTTTTACGATACCACCGATACAGCCGCGGTGCGGGAGGAATTTCTCGCCCGCTATTATCTGGGCGGCAGTGAAGAGGCACAGCCCCTGTATGAGAAAATACCCAAGGTGATTGCGCTGGACGAGCTGCCGGAGGATGCTGAAACGCTGACCCAGCTGCTTTGTGAGACGCGGGGGGCGAAGGTGCGGATGTATGTGCCCCAGCGGGGCGACGGCGCGGCGCTGGTGCGTATGGCCTATACCAACGCGGTGGACCGGCTGGCCCGCGAGAGCGGCAGATACCAGAAAGAGACACGGGTGCTGGATGAATTGGCAGGCCTTTTGGGGCTGAAAGAGATACCCCGTGTGATCGAGAGCTACGATATTTCAAACTGGGGAGAGGGGACCAGCGTAGCGGGCATGGTGGTGTTTCAGGAGGGAAAGCCCAACCGCGCGGGTTACCGCCGCTTTAAAATGAAGACGGTGGCGGGCACCGACGATTACGCCAGCATGGCCGAGGCGCTTTCACGCAGGGCTGCGCAGTATGAAGCGGGGGCGCAGGGGCAATTTGGCGTAAAGCCCGACCTCATTTTGCTGGACGGCGGCAAAGGGCAGGTGAGCGCGGTGCGCGCCGCCCTTGCCGGGACGAAATTGGCGGACGTGCCGCTGTACGGCATGGTAAAGGATAACCGGCACCGCACCCGCGCCATTGTGTCTGAGGCGGGAGAGGTTGCCATCAACCAGCTGCGCGGTGTTTTTACCTTTGTAACGTCTATTCAGGATGAGGTACACCGCTTTGCCATCAGTTATCAGCGGACGGCGCAGAAGGCGAAAAGCTATGCCGTTACCCTGACAAAAATACCGGGGATAGGAGAGGCCACCGCCCGGGCGCTGATGAAGGCGTTTGGTACGGTGCGTGCTGTGAGCGAGCAGAAGGAAGAGACGCTTGCGCAGGCGCCGGGCGTGAGCAAAAGGGCGGCAAAGGCGGTATATGCGTGGTTTCACCCCGAGGCTTGACAAACACCGGCAAAGCTTTCATAATAAAAACCAGCTGCAAAGCGACGGTTTTTTACCGCCGCATCCCGGGGAAGAAGCTGTTTTTCAGCCGGACGCGGCTTTTTGGGCCGCGTTTTATGCAGGCGGGCCGCTATGCTGAGGAATGGGCGGAAGGCGCCGGGCGCGCTTTTTGGATAACAGCGCCGCGCTTCAACAGGCGGCCGGATAAAATGTGAAAAGAACGGAGTGAACGTATGCGGGTGGTCGCAGGCAGCGCGAAAGGCGCGCAATTAAAAACGCTGGAAGGCGAGAGCACCCGGCCCACGGCAGACCGTGTAAAAGAGGGGATGTTCAGCGCCGTTCAGTTTTTGCTGCCGGGCGCAGAGGTGCTTGACCTTTTTGCGGGCAGCGGGCAGCTTGGTATTGAGGCGCTGTCGCGCGGGGCGGCAAAAGCGGTGTTTATCGATAAAAGCCGCGCCGCTGCGGACGTTGTGATACAGAATTTAAAGACGGCCGGGCTGTTTAAACAGGCGCGTGTCGCGGCCATGGAGGCGGAACAGTATCTGCGCGGGACGCAGGAGACTTTTGACCTGGTTCTGCTTGACCCCCCTTACCGGCAGGAGACGGTGCAGCGGCTGCTGCCTTTGCTGGAGGCACGGCTGCGGGAGAACGGCGTTGTTTTGTGCGAGACGGAAAAAGAGGCCCGGCTGCCCCAGCAGGAGGGCGCGCTGGTAAAAAAGAAAAGCTATGTCTATGGAAAGATCATGGTGACGAAATACCAGAAAGAGGGCGGTGTGTGATGACGAGAGCGATCTGCCCCGGCAGTTTTGACCCGGTGACGAACGGACATATCAATATTATTGAGCGCTCGGCGCGTCTTTTTGATGAGGTATTGGTGCTGATAAGCGCAAATTCAGCCAAAGACCCCGCCTTTACCATGGAAGAACGGGTGGAGCTGCTGACAAAAGCCACCCGCCGTTTTGCCAATGTAAGGGTGGAAAAGCTGGAGGGGCTTTTGGCGGATTACGCCCATAAAGCGGGCGCGGACACCCTCATCAAAGGCCTGCGCGCGGTGACGGACTTTGAGTATGAATTTCAGCTGGCCCTGATCAATAAAAAGCTGAACCCGCATTTAGAGACGCTGTTTATGACGACAGACCCCCAGTATATGTACTTATCCTCCAGCATGGTGCGGGAGGTGGGCTCTTATGGCGGCGATATCAGTGAGTTTGTGCCGTCTGAGATCCTTGAAGAAGTGCAAAAACGGCTGGTACAAAAACAGGAGGAATGACCTTATGAATATTGACGAGCTTCTGAATGAGATGGAAGAGACGCTGGAAGAAGCGATGAACCTGCCGTTTACAGGGGGTAAACGCATGGTGGACGTAGACCGCGTGCGCGATCTGATAGACGATATCCGCCTTAACCTGCCCGCAGAGATCAAACAGGCCAAAGCGATCGTGCAGGACCGGGGAGATATTGTGTCAGGGGCGAAAAAAGAGGCCGAGGCCATTGTGAAAAAAGCTGAGGACCGGGCGCGGATATTGGTGAGCGAATCGGAGCTGGTGCGGGCCAGCCAGCAAAAGGCCACCGAGATCATGACGGCTACCCAGCAGCAGGCGCGTGAGATGCGTAAAAGCGCCCTGGATTACTGCGAAAACCTGCTGCGCCAGACGGAGGAACAGCTGCTTCGCAGCACCGCCGATGTGAAGACCGTACGGCTGAATTTGAGAAAAAATACAAAGGCGTAAAGGGTGTGCTGCGCTCTGTGCTATCCTTTTAAAAATCAAATTAAAAAGCAAAAACCGGCCCCGCTGTGGATCCTCACAGCGGGGCCGGTTTTTGCTTTACGTAAATCAACCGCTGGTTCGTCAGCGGCGCAGAAAAGCCTAGACTATAGAAAAAAAGAAACTTCCCGATAGAGGAAAGTTAAGGTTTACTAACCCAGCTTAAAATATCGAGGAGGTTTTTTTATGGCGTTTATGGAAAGAGAGAACCGGGGAAAACGCAGAAAAAATCAGCATGAGGCGAGGGCGGAAAACAAAAGGGGAGGGCGGCGCAGAAAAACCGTCCCCCGTTATAAAGGAGAGGAAAAGAGGAGATAAGTTTCAAAAATAAGGGCCGTTCCACGGGACGGGAAAAAATACCAGTGCGTTTTGTCGGAAACAGCCCCCTGAAAGGTATACCGCCAAGGCCCGGGGTAAGGGCGTGGCAGGTATGCGCCCGGCTGGCCGAAGGCTTGACCGGCGGGCGGACAGGGTACTAGAAGAGGAAAGAAACATTCCGGTTCCCGCCGCAGGAGGAAACATCCCCGCGCGGCGGCTACGGGAAAAATGAAAGCGTGACGAGAGGACGACCCGGCGGAAAAATAATAGGAGGGCTTAGAAAATTTAGAGGCCGGCGAAAATGTGGCCGCCAGGGAAAAGACATTATCGCGCGGAAAAGAAAAGCGCGGCTAAAACGATGCGCTATAAAAGGGGCGGACAGAGTGGGGAGAGATTGGCGTGTGCGCTATAAAAGGGCGGGCGCTGTGGGAAGGGGCTGGCCGCATAAAAGTCGGAAGACCGGCGGCCCCAGAAAACCTGAAGCCCCGCTGCGGCACGAAGGATAGAAGACCATGTCTGCTGCGGCAAAAAAAGCGGGCCTATCGCCAAAGGGAGAAAAAACAGGATACCGCTTTTTAGGCGGCCCTGCCCGCGCCGCTGAGCAAGGAGAAAACGGCCGTACGGACCTTTTAACAAAAAGCGCGGCGAAAGACAAGCCTGTTTTGCGCGGAAAAAGGGGAATCACACGCCTATGCAAAAAGCTTTGGTGCGGCCTTGGCGCCAAACACAGCTTTGCGGCCGCCTGAAAGAGGCCGCGCGGGCCCGTTGGTACCTGACAGCGGCTTTATGCAGGTTATGAAAGGAAGAGCGAGTGCCCAGCGGAAAACACAAGATGATGACAGATAAAACCGCCGTTAAAAAGCGGGGCGGTTTTTGAAAACTTTTTTTGAAACGCCCGGCGGCGTGTAACATCTTGCCGGAAAAAGAAAAAAATACGGGAACCCAGTGTGTGAAATATAAAAAAACCTCTTGCATTCAAATGGGTGAAAAAGTATAATAAATTCATGTTCGGTGGGTAAAAGTGGATGGACATGGGTAAAAGTGGTGGAAAACCGGTGGAAAGAGGTGGAAAACCCGGATGCTTACAGGAGAATACCGTTGTACGGTGGATGTAAAGGGCCGGATGAATTTTCCAGCCCGTTTTCGCGACGAAGTGGGCCTGCGGTTTGTGGTGGCGCGCTGGCTCGACCATGCGCTGTCCGTCATGCCTGAAGACCGGTTTGACGCCATGATAGGCGAGCTGACCGCGAAACAGCCCGTCAAGGCCCGTGGCCTTAAACGCTTTTTTTATTCCGGTGCCACAGTGGTGGAGCCGGACAAGCAGGGCCGGATACTGCTGCCCCAGGCGCTGCGCGAATACGCGGGCATCGAGAAAGACGCCGTGGTGATCGGGGTAGGGGACAAAGCCGAGATATGGTCGGCTGATAATTGGCAGGCGCAGAACGAAAGCTTTGACGCTGAGGAGATTGCCGCCATGATGGAGGATATGGAGCTGTGAGCGAGACGTTCAGCCATGTGCCGGTATTGCTGCAGCAGTGCATAGAGGGCTTGAAGATCGACCCCGAAGGGACGTATCTGGACGGTACGGTCGGGGGGGCGGGCCATTCAGCAGAAATAGCGAAAAGATTAAAAGGCGGGCGTCTTATTGCGCTGGACCAAGACCCGGACGCCGTAAAAGCCGCCCGGGAGAGGCTGAAAGGCCTGCCTGCCGTTGTATACGAGAGCAATTTTCGGTTTGCGGACAAAGCGCTGGAAGAGCTGGGGGCAGAGAAACTGGACGGCGTACTGCTGGATCTGGGCGTCTCTTCGCATCAGCTGGACGAGCGCGGCCGAGGCTTTTCGTATCTGGGCGACGCGCCGTTGGATATGCGGATGAGCCAAAAGGGCCCCACCGCCGCCGATTTGGTAAACGGCGCCTCACGGGAGGAACTGGCCCGCATCCTGCGGGAATACGGAGAAGAACCTTACGCGTGGCAGATCGCGGGCAGGGTGATAAAGCTGCGGGAAGAGGAGCCTTTTGAGACCACGCTGCAGCTGGCCCAGGCGGTGGCCTCGGCGTTGCCGCCAGCCGTGCGGCGCAAGGCCAAAAACCCAGCCCGACAAACCTTTCAGGCCCTGCGCATTGCGGTAAATGGAGAGCTGGACGCCCTCAGCGAAGGGCTGGACGTGCTGTTCAGCGCACTGCGGCCGGGCGGACGCTTTTGTGTGATTACCTTTCATTCGCTGGAGGACAGGATAGTGAAACAGCGCTTTCGGCAGTGGTGCACGGCGTGTACCTGCCCGCCCGAGTTTCCCATCTGCGTATGCGGCGGAAAGGCCAAAGCGAAAGCCATTACAAAAAAACCGGTGACTGCGGACGGGACGGAGCAGGCGGAAAACCGCCGCAGCCGCAGCGCCAAACTGCGCGTGATAGAAAAGCTGTAGACAGGGACGAGCCCAAAGAAAAGGAGGTGGAAAACGTTGGTAAAGCAAACCGGAGAAGCATACGACCTGCGGCTGTTTGAGAACCGTGAGGAACGGAAGCTGCAGGTGGTTGAAAATCAAAACCGAAAAAAACTGGCCCGCAGAAAAAACTTTCATGGGATGAAAATTATTTTTGTAACGGCGCTGCTGCTGGGGCTGATCGCCAGCGTTTTGACCACCAACAACGTTGTCACCCAGCTGGCGGCCGATATCTACGAGGCCCAGACGCAGCTGGACGAGGCGAGAGCACAGGGAGACTATCTGTCTGACCAGCTCTCAAGCGCGCACGACCTGACGCAGGTAGAGGCCTATGCCGAACAGATCGGGCTGGTGAAGATGCACGGGAACGAAGTGTACTATACCCTGGAGACCGAGAACGAGATAGAGGTGCAAAACGGCACCAAAAATATGCTGGACGATATTTCAGCAGGTTTTATGAATTTGATGGAATACCTGCTGCCTTGAAAAAATAAGATACTATGACGGGAACTGCCGAAGGCGCTTATCTTCGGCGCATAGACAGCACACGCAAGGGTTAAGACTTCTTAACCCTTGCTTTTATAAAAGGCCAAAGGAGCGGGCTATGCCGAAAAAGAGAAAAAAAGCGGTAAAAGAGAATCAGGCCTCCGGCACCAAACTGCGCATTTGGGTGGTGGCGGCGGTTTTCGCCACAGTGGCTTTTGGCGGGCTTATCTGGCGGCTGGCCATTTTGCAGCTGCGGGATTATGAGCTGTACCGCTCAAAGGCCGCCATGCAGCAGCTGAGCGACGATATTTTAGTACCCAACCGCGGCGTTATTTATGACGCGGATATGAAGGTGCTGGCAAAAAGCTCGACAGTATGGACGGTGACCCTTGCGCCCAACGAGGTGAAAGAGAAAGATATCGGCACGGTGGCGGACATTTTATCCGAGGTGCTGGAGGTGGACCGGGCCGGCGTGGTGGAAAAACTGGAAAACCGCACCAGCCAGTACGCCTTTATAAAAAAGAAGGTGGAGATGGGCGTAGCCCAGACCCTGCGCGACCGCCTGAGCGCGGCGAAGGTGGAGGACGGCGTCTATCTGGAGCAGGATTCTAAACGGTATTATCCCTACGGCGATTTCGCCCCCTACATCATCGGTTTTTGCGGCAGCGACAACCAGGGGCTGGGCGGCGTTGAAAATTATTACGACGATGTGCTGACCGGCACGCCGGGCAGGGTGCTGACGGCGAAAAACGGCTGGGGACGCAATATGCCTTACGATTACGCCGCGCGCTTTCCAAGTGAGGACGGCAACAGCCTGGTGCTGACCATTAACCAGACCCTGCAGCACTATGCTGAAAAGCATCTGGAACTTGCGGTCAAAGCGCATCACGCCACCGAGCGCGGCGTCTGCATCCTGATGGACCCGGACACCGGGGCCATTTTGGCGTGGGCGCAGTCTCCGGGGTTTGACCTGAACGACCCCTACACCATCGCCGACGAGGAGACGGCGGCGGCTATCGAGGCGATGCCGGAGGGGACGGAGGAGGAGCAAAAGGCGAAAAACGACGCCCGGTGGGAGGCCATTTATAAACAGTGGAGGAACAAGGGTGTATCCGACCTGTATGAGCCGGGATCGGTTTTTAAGATCGTCACCGCGTCTGCCGCGCTGGACAGCGGCAGCGCGACCCTGAACTCGGGCTATTACTGCCCGGGGTATCAGGTGGTCAGCGGCGTGCGCATCAGCTGCGCCCACACCGAGGGCCACGGCAGCCAGACCTTTGCCCAGGCTTTGATGAACAGCTGCAACCCGGCTTTCATCCAGATGAGCGCCAATATGGGCGAGGACTTGTTTTTTGACTATTTTAACGCCTACGGCCTGACAGAGCCCACCGGCATCGACCTGCCCGGCGAGGCCACCAGCCAATTTTATACCCCCGAGACCATGGGACCCGTCGAACTGGCGAGCTGCTCGTTCGGGCAGAGCAATAAGATCACCTGCATCCAAATGATTACGGCGGTGTGCACTGCCGTCAACGGCGGGCACCTGGTACAGCCCCATGTGGTGAGCCAGATTTTGGACCCCTCGGGGAATATCGTCAAGAATATAGACCCGCCCGCCCGCAGGCAGGTCATCAATGAAGAGGTCTCAAAAGAGATCAACAGCATTATGGAACAGTTCGTCTCCTCGGGCGGCGGCGTGGGCGCCCGGGTGATCGGCTATAAAATAGGCGGCAAATCAGGCACCGCCGAAAAGCTGGACGACGCCCGCGCCCATACCGACGACAAGGTGTATATCGCCAGCTTTGTGGGGGTGGCCCCCTCGGACGACCCGAAGGTGGTGTGTCTGGTTATTTTGGATGAGCCGCATACCTTCTCTATCTACGGCGGCCAGATATGCGCCCCGTAAAGGATGTTCTGCGCGAGAGTTTGCAGTATATGGGGATAGAACCGGAATATACCGAAGAAGAACTGGCAAAAATCGAGGATACCGTACCTTGGATCAAAGCGGGAGAGACCACGATTTTTGAGGCCCAGAAACAGCTGGAGGATCACGGTTTTCAGCCGCAGCTGGTGGGCGAGGGGAATTACGCGTATCGGATGTTCCCGGCTTCAGGCACGAAACTGGTGCGGGGCTCTACCGTGCTGATCTATACCGAAGACGCCATGCCGGACCAGATGACCACGGTGCCGAACGTGACGGGCAAGACGGTCTCGGTGGCCACCCAGATGCTGAAGGCCGCCGGGCTGAATGTAAAAACGGACGGCGTCGACTCAGGAAATGACACCGCCTACGCTGTGGCGCAGGATGTGACCGAGGGCGCAGAGGTGCAGGTGGGCACGCCGGTGACCATTACCCTGCGTGATGACAGTATCGGCGCGGACGATTATGTTGAGGGCGTGCCGGTACAGGGGTGACGCGGCGGCCGCCTGGCTTTTTACAAAAAGGAGAACAGATATGACATTGCAGCAGCTTTTTCAGGATGTGAAATACAGCGGGACGCTGCCGCAGGCAGAGGCCGCGGCGGTGACACAGGACAGCCGCCGGGTAAAACCGGGCAGTGTGTTCGTCTGTACGGTGGGCCGCCGCAGCGACGGCCATGAATATGCAGCAAAAGCCCTGGAAGCAGGCGCGGTATGTGTGGTGACACAGCGGCCCCTTGGATTGGAAAGGGAAGTACAGGTTGAGGACGGACGCAAGGCGCTGGCGCTGCTGAGCCAGAACTTTTTCGGCCGTCCGGCTGAAAAGCTGAAGCTGATCGCCGTGACAGGCACCAACGGCAAAACCACCGTCACCACCGTGATAAAACAGGTTTTGGAAGCGGCGGGCCGCCGCTGCGGGCTGATCGGCACCATCCACACAGAGATAGACGGTATGGAGCTGCCGGCCAAATATACCACCCCCGAAGCGTGGGACCTGGCCGCTTTGATGGCGCGCATGGCAGAGGCGGGATGTGAATATGCTGTGATGGAGGCCTCGAGCCAGGCGCTGGACCAGCTGCGCCTTTACGGGCTGCGGTTTGTGTGCGGGGCGTTTACCAATTTGACGCAGGACCATTTGGATTATCATGGGACGATGGAAGCGTATTTTATGGCCAAGGCCTCTCTGTTTGACCAATGCGACGCAATGGTGGTAAACTATGATGATGAATACGGTCGCAGGCTGGCCGGGATGTACCCCGAAAAGCCGAAGCTCACCTTTTCAGACCGGGACGATATGGCCGACTACACGGCGCACAACATCCAGTATGCCGCCGACGGCGTAAAATTTGCCATGGTGGCAAAAGGCAGCATCCACCGGGTGGCTTTTCCCATGCCGGGAGAATACTCGGTGTCGAACGCGATGTGCGCGGCGGTAACCGCCGTTACCGCCGGGGTGGACGCGGCGCTGGCGGCCCGGGCGCTGGCTTCAAGCCGGGGCGTGCGGGGACGCAGCGAGGTGCTGTACAGCGGAGATTTCACGATTTTGTGCGATTATGCCCATACCGGAGACGGGGTGGAAAAAATACTTTCCAGCGTCCGGCCGTTTGTCAAGGGAAGGCTGATCGCCCTGTTTGGCTGTGCCGGAGAGCGGGACGCGAAAAAACGTCCCCAGATGGCCGAAGCGGTCATCAAACATGCCGATATAGCGGTGCTGACCAGCGACAACCCGCGCGGAGAAGACCCTGAGGCGATCATCCGGGACGTGGAGCCCCCTTTGAGAGCGTGCGGCATGGAATACTATACGGCGGTGGACCGCCGCCGGGCGCTGGAGCTTGCCCTTGGCCTTTTGGAGAAAAACGACGTGCTGGTGCTGTGCGGCAAGGGACACGAGGATTATCAGGTGATCGACGGCGTGACCCTGTATTTGGACGAACACCGCATCGTAGCGGATTGGCTGCGGGAAAAACATCTGCGCTGACCATGTCTAAGGGCGCCTGAAAAACCGGAACGGGCACACAGAGACGGCTGGGATGCGAAAAAGATGCGGGCGCCGCCAAGGGGCCCGGCGCTTTTTGCGGGTTGGGGCGGTTGACAAACCAGGCTTTGCAGAAAACGAGAGCGTTTTTTCGGCAGATGAAACAAAAACCACAGGGAATACCGGAGGTGTTCCCGAGGATCTGTGTGTAATATACCAGAGTAAAATGTCGAAGCTTTTCGAGGGGCGGCTTTGTCAGCAGCTTCGGTTGACGCGCACTGTTTGCCAACAATGCGGTTTAGCTGTTTTCACATAAGTTTTAAGTAAAAAGATATTTAAAGGAGAAGCTGTCTATGATGCCCATCCAGCCGGAAAAGCTGTTTCACGCGATGACAGAGAGGCCCTTGCCCATGACAAAGGCAGGCCCCGTGGTGACGGATAGCCGTCAGGTAGTGCCGGGCTGCGTATTTGTGGCGATCAAGGGCGAGAGGGTGGACGGCTGCGATTACGCCGCGGCCGCTGTAAAAAATGGGGCGGCGTTTGTTGTGAGCGAGCGTCCTATCGCGCAGGTACCCGCCGAGAAGCTGATTTTGGTGCCGGATATTTTGGACGCGATGATCCAGATGGGGGGCAATTACCGGGATGCGTTTTCACCTTTTTTGGCGGGCGTGACCGGCAGCGTGGGCAAAACCACGACAAAAGAGTTTTTGTACGCGGTGTTTTCCTCTTTTGGCGAGACGGTAAAGACGCAGGGAAACCAAAATAACGAGATCGGCATGCCGAATACGCTGTTTCAGCTGTCCCCCTCTACCCGTTATGCCGTGGTGGAGATGGGGATGCAGGGGCTGGGAGAGATCAGCAAACTGACAAGGGCCGCAAAGCCGCAGGCGGCGATCATCACCGCCGTCGGGGTCTCGCATCTGCAGCGGCTGGGCAGCCGCGAAAATATCTGCCGGGCTAAAATGGAGATCTGCGAGGGGCTGCCGCCGGGCGGCCTTTTGGCTGTCAACGGCGACGACGATTATCTGCCGGGCGCGCCGCTGCCGCCGGGGGTGAACCGGGTCTTCTTCGGGCTGAAAGGGAAGGGCCTCTCGGTCACGGCGGAAAATATCCGGCAGGAGGGGGACGCCCAGCGGTTCACCATTCGGGATGAAAACGGCGCGCTGCCCGCGTATATTCCCGCATTGGGGACGCATAACGTATACAATGCGCTGGCGGCATATACGCTGGCCGTTTTCAGCGGGTTGGACAGAGAGAAGACCGCGGCGGCGCTCTCTCGGTTTGAGACGACAGGTTACCGCCAGCACCTGCGGGAAATTGGGGGCATCAGGGTACTGGAGGACTGTTATAACGCGAACCCGGATTCTATGCGGGCCGCGCTGTGCGCTTTGGCTGAACTTGACAAAAAAGGGGCGGCCATCGCCGTGCTGGGCGATATGCTGGAGCTGGGGGCCGTGAGCGAAGAAGCGCACTATGAGGCGGGCGCGCTGGCGGCAAAAAAAGGCGTGCAGAGCCTGATACTTGTGGGTGAGGAATGCCGCGCGGCGGAAAAAGGGGCGCGGGAGGCCGGGCTGGACGACGTGGTTTGGTGCGGCGCCAAAGCCGAGGCGCTGGAGGCGCTGCTGCCCCGGGTGAAAAAGGGCGACGCGGTGCTGTTTAAAGCCAGCCGCGGGATGAAGCTGGAAGAGATCATGCAGGAATTTTATTACCGGTTGGAACATAAAGGAGAGTAAACATGGCAAGAATTGCATTAATCGTGGCAGCCGCGTCGGCGCTCATCATTACGGCGGCGCTGGGGTTTGCGCTGGTGCCCCTATTGCGGAAAATGCACTATGGACAGACGATCAAAGAGATCGGCCCCACCTGGCATAAAAACAAACAGGGCACCCCGACCATGGGCGGCCTGATGTTTGTGATTGGTTCGGCGGCGGGCGTGTTTTTGGGCTGGCTTGCCGTGGCGGCCCAAATGCAGGAGTATATCGGGGAGGGTGCGGCCACCGGGGGACAGAGTATTATTTTGTGCCTGCTGACGGCCATTTCATTTGGGTTTGTGGGGTTTGTGGATGACTTCATCAAAGTGGTGAAGAAGCGGAACCTCGGCCTGATGGCCCGGTATAAGATCGTGATGCAGGTACTGATCACCACGATGTTCCTCGTCAGCCTGCATCTCACCGGCAACCTGTCTACAACGGTGGTGCTGCCGCTGCTGGGCAGCATCGATTTCGGGCTGTTTTTTTACCCCATCAACTTTCTTCTTATCATCGGTATGGTAAACGCCGTCAACTTGACCGACGGCGTGGACGGACTGGCGTGCAGCGTCACATTTTTGGTTGGCATCGGGTTTATGGTGATCGCGGCGCTGCTGGGGCGCTTTACCATCAGCCTGTTCGCCGCGGCCATCGCGGGCGGCTGCGCGGGCTTTTTGGCATGGAACTTCCATCCGGCCAAAGTTTTTATGGGGGATACCGGCTCGATGTTCCTGGGCGGGGCGGTAGTAGCCATGGCCTATGGGATGGGCCAGCCGGTGCTGCTTTTGCTGCTGGGCGTGGTGTATTTGATAGAGGCGTTCTCGGTTATGCTGCAGGTGTGTTATTTTAAGCTGACCCATGGCAGGCGTCTGTTTAAAATGACCCCTATCCATCATCACTTTGAACTGAGCGGATGGAGAGAAGAAAAAATCGTGGCCGTGTTCAGCTTTGTCACGATAATTGGTATTGTATTGGGCTGGCTGTTTGTCTATCTGTGTCTTTGACGGCACGGCGCTGTAAAAAAATTGAGAAGGGGGCTGAAGGGTGAGGCCGCTTTACGAGGACAATCCGTACGCGGGGCACACGGCGCAGCAGGCGCCGCCCGCCCCGAAAGGGCGGGGACCGGCTGCCCGTAAAAATAAAAAAGAGAGGCCGAAAAACGCGCTGTTTGACGTGCCGCTTTTTATCATTGTGCTGACGCTGGTGGTGTTCGGGTTGGTGATGCTGTATTCGGCCAGCTATGCCTATGCCTATTACCGCAAGCAGGACAGCGGCTATTACATCACCCGTCAGCTGCTGTTCGCCCTGGCGGGCGTTGTGGTGATGCTGGTGGCTTCACGGGTGGATTATCATATTTTTCAGCGCCTCAGCCTTGCTATCTATCTGGTGACGCTGGTGCTTTTGGTGGTGGTTTTGTTTATGCCCCCGCTGAACGGCGCCCGCAGGTGGATCCTTTTCCCCGGGGGGAACTTTCAGCCCAGCGAGGTTGCGAAATTTGCCATCATCGTGATGTTTTCAAACCTGATAAGTATGCATTACAAAAAAATGAAGACGTTCACCTACGGCGTGTTGTCTTTCGGCATCATTATCGCGCCGGTCATCGTGTTGATGGTGCTGGAGCCGCATCTTTCGGGTACTATTTTGATCCTCAGCATCGCGGCGGTGCTGATGTTTGTGGGGGGCACCTCGCTGAAATGGTTCGCCATCGGCGGCGCGGCGGTGGCCTCGGCGCTGACGGCGGTGGTGGTGATGTTTCCGCAGGTCATCCCTTACGCGCAAAGCCGTATCTACAACTGGCAGCACCCGATGGAGGACATGAGCGGCGACAGCTACCAGACGATCCAGGGCCTGTATGCGGTGGGCAGCGGGGGCGCCATGGGGCTGGGGCTTGGCAACTCACGCCAGAAGCACATGTATGTGCCCGAGCCATATAATGATTTCATTTTTTCCATCCTCTGCGAGGAGCTGGGCTTTGTGGGCGCCGTCATCGTGATACTGCTGTTTGAGGCGCTGCTGTTTCGCGGGCTGTATATCGCCGCCAAAGCAAAAGACCGTTTCGGCAGCATGGTGGCGGTGGGCATCGTCATCCAGATCACGCTGCAGGCGGCGCTGAACATCGCCGTGGTGACGAATACCATCCCCAATACCGGTATCAGCCTGCCGTTTTTCAGCTATGGAGGCACTTCGCTGCTGATGCTGCTGGGAGAGATCGGGGTGCTGCTCTCTATTTCGCGGCAGGCCAACATGGAGAAGACATAGCCGCTGTCCTTACGGGACGGGGACGCCGGCGGGCAAAGCGGCGGAAAGCCGCACGTCCTGGCATTTAAAAAGCGTAAAGGTTGTGACACAATGCGCGTACTGATTGCAGCGGGGGGCACGGCGGGACATATCAATCCGGCGCTTGCCATCGCCGCAAAGCTGAAAGAGAAAGACCCTTCGTGCGAGATCCATTTTGCGGGACGCAAAGAGGGGATGGAGGCGGGGCTGGTAAAAAAAGCGGGATATCCGTTTCATCACATCGAGGTGAACGGCATCCAGCGCAGGCTTACCCCAAAAAATATCTGGCGCAATATCAAAGCCCTGTTCTGGCTGGGCCTGAGCCCGGTGCGCGCAGGGAATATCATTGCCGAGGTAAAGCCGGAGCTGGTGATCGGCGCGGGCGGTTATGTGAGCGGGCCGGTGGTACGGGCAGCCGCCAAAAGAGGGATCAAAACGGCCATCCATGAGCAGAACGCTTTTCCCGGCGTCACCAATAAATTACTGGCAAAACAGGCCGATCTTATCATGGCGGCCATGCCGGCGGCGAAAGAGCGGCTGGGCTTTCCTGAGAAAACAGTGGTTGTGGGCAACCCGGTGCGGGCGGCTGTACTGCACGCGTCACGCGGGGCGTCCCGGCGTAAATTGGGCATCCCGCAGGACGCGCTGGTGCTGCTGTCGTTCGGCGGAAGTTTGGGGGCGCGGCGCATCAACGAGGTGGTGGCCGATCTGGCGGCCTGGCATCTAAAAAAACGTGATTTTTGGCACCTGCACGCCACGGGGCAGTACGGGGTGGAACTATTCAAAAAGCTGTCGGAGGAAAAGGGCTTTGCGGGCAGCGAGAGGTTGATCGTAAAAGAATACATCGACGATATGCCCGCCTGTTTGGCCGCGGCCGATCTGTGTATCTGCCGCAGCGGCGCGCTGACGCTGGCCGAGCTGGCGGCAGCGGGCCGGGCGTCTGTGCTGGTGCCCTCGCCCAACGTGGCGGAAAACCATCAGTACTATAACGCGCTGGAGCTGGAAAAAGCGGGCGCGGCCCGTGTGGTGGAGGAAAAAGACCTCACTGGCGCGGGGCTGATCCAATTGGTTGACCAATTGACGAAAGACCCCGCCGTACTGGAGAAAATGGGCACAGCGGCGTTGGCTTGTGCCGAGCCCGATTCAGCTGAAAAGATATATGAAGCTTTGAGCAAACTTTTCAAAAAAACGCAAAAAACTTGAAAAACCAGAACGCCGGACGCCCTTTTTACATAGAATGGTGCAGTTTTATGGGAAAAGGGGTGCCGTTCTATGGGGGATTATATTATTCGCGGCAAGCGGCCGCTGGCGGGAGTGACGGCCATACCGGCCGCAAAAAACAGCGTGCTGCCGATCATAGCGGCCAGCGTGTTATGCAAAACGGACTGCCATATCAGCGGCGTGCCGTGGCTGACAGACGTAGAAGCGGCATGCGGTATTTTAAAAGAGCTGGGCTATAGCGCTGAACGCTGCGGTACAGAGCTGTATATCCGGCCCGGGCAAAGCTGCGCAAACGAGATCCCTCCCCGGCTGATGAAAGCCATGCGGTCTTCGGTGTTTTTTTTGGCGCCTATTTTGTGCAGGACGGGAAAAGCCGTCATCACCATGCCCGGCGGCTGTGATCTGGGCGCGCGCCCCATCGATATTCATTTAGAGGGGCTGCAGGCGCTGGGCGCCAAGGTGAGTGAAAACGCCGACGGCAGGGTGATATGCACCGCCCCAAAAGGGCTGCGGGGCGCCAGCTTTACTCTGCGGCTGCCCAGCGTGGGCGCGACAGAGACCATGCTGATGGCGGCCAGCGCAGCGGAGGGAGTGACCCGGCTTTACAACACCGCGGCAGAACCTGAAGTGGAAGATCTGGCCTGCTTTTTAAACGCCTGCGGGGCCCGCATCAGCGGGGCGGGCACCGGGGTGATCACCATCGAGGGCGTACCGGAACTGTATGGCTGCCGGTATACCCCCATCCCTGACCGCATTGCCGCATTTACAGTGCTGTGCGGGGTGGCGGCGGCGGGCGGAAGCGCCCGGTTGCTGGGGGCAAAGCTGGACCATTTGCAGGCGCCTGTCGACTGCCTGCGGCAGGCGGGTATGGAGATCGAGGAGGTCGAGGGCGGCATTTGCGCCCGCAGCGACGGAAGGCTGAACGCAGCCTTTGCGGTATCCACCGGGGCATACCCGGGGTTTGCCACCGACGCGGCCCCGCTGCTGGCCGCGGGGCTGCTGGCCGCAAAGGGAAGCCTTACCGTCACCGACACGATATTTTCTAACCGGTTTGCCTGCGCAAAAGGGTTTGCGGCGCTGGGCGCGCAGGTTTCGTGCCATGTCAACACGCTGGTGTGCGGCGGCGGGGCAAAGCTGAAAGGCGCCGCCCTGCAGGCGGAGGACCTGCGGGGCGGGGCAGCGCTGGTAGTGGCGGCGCTGGGGGCCGAGGGAGAGAGCCGGGTGAGCGGAAGCGCCTTCATCCGCCGGGGCTATGAGGATATCGCGGGGATGTTTGCCTCGCTGGGGGCGTACATACGCGCAGAAGAATAAAAAGAGAGGAAGTGGCCGCCCAATGCGGGAAATTCCAATACATACACCGCAAAACGGGCGGCCGGCGCAGCGGCAGGCCCCCCGCCCGCAGGCGGGCCCTGCCGGGCAGCGTGGACAAGCCCCGGCGCGGCAAAACGGCGGGGAGAAAGCAAGACGGCGGCCTATGCCCCCGCCCCAAAGGCCTGTATCTGCACAAGAGGCAGGACGGCCCGCTGCCCCGGAAAGCGGGCGGCCGGTTTCATCCATGCCGCGGCACGCGTCAGGGAACATGCCCCCGGCGGGAAACGGGCAGCCAGCCAGACGGCCTGATGCCAAAAACGGCCGGCCGGCCGGTCCGTATAGCGGGCCGCGGGAAGCCCCGCCTCAAAAAACGGCAAAAAAAAGCAAAAAAAAGCTTCGGGCAAAAAAGGCTTTGCCGCAGGACGCGCCCCAAAGACGGCGCGTCACCCGTGCCGAGGCGCGGCGCAGCCGTTTGAAAAAACGGATATGGACGTTTTTGATTATCCTTTTACTGGTCGGCGTGGGTATCTATGTATCGGTGACCCTGCTGTTTAAAATTGGAAAATATGAGATACAGGGAGAGTGCCTTTATACGCTGGAGGAAATGACCGAGGCCTTCGGCCACGCGCAGGGAGAGAATATTTTTTCCTTCAGCCTCTCCGATGCGGAAAAGCAGATCGCGCAGAAGCTGCCGTATCTTGAGAGCATCAAGGTGAGAAGACGCCTGCCGGACACTATTGTGTTTATTGTTGAACCCGCGAAAGAAAGCTACTGCGCCGCGGGGGCGGGGGGCTTTGTGGTATTGTCGGAGCAGTTCAAGATCCTGCGCACCGCTGACCAGGCGCCGCTGGAGCTTTGCCTGATCGACGGCATAAACGCGAAAAGTACGGTGGCAGGTACGGCGTTTCAGGCGGAAAATGAGGAGCAGCAGGCGCTGCTGGAAGAGCTTTTGCCCGCATTGGAGGAAAGCGGCATCAGCGGCATCGGGCAGATCGACCTGACCGACAGCTATGCGCTGTCGTTTACCGTGAACGGGGGGAATATCCGCGTGCTGCTGGGCACCACTGTTAAATTGGATTATAAGCTGAAAACCGTATATAAAATGCTGACGGATGAACTTGCGCCGGACAGCCGGGGCACATTAGACGTAACCGCCGCCCCTTCGACGGGAAAAACGATTTTTAAGCAGGACGTTACAAAATAAAAATTTATAAAAAGTGTGCTTTCACATGGTTTATACCTTGAATTCATGCGGGAAATCTGCTAATCTTTAAGGTATGAGAAAATCTTTTCCGTACCATATATGGTAGTGACAGCGGAAAGAACAAATAGATTTGGGAGGAATGGAACGTGGCTTTTGTCCTCGATGGCGATACGCCCAATGTGGCGACGATCAAAGTAATTGGTGTGGGCGGCGGCGGCGGCAACGCGGTGAACCGGATGGTGACCAGCGGGCTGATGGGCGTTGAATTTATCAGCATGAATACCGACCAGCAGGCTTTGTATAACTCTAAAGCGACGCAAAAGGTACAGCTGGGGGCCAAGCTTACCCGGGGCCGGGGCGCGGGCGCGGACCCGGAGGTAGGCCAGCGCGCGGCCGAAGAGAGCCGCGAAGAGATTGGCGCGGCCCTGCAGGGCGCGCAGATGGTGTTCATCACCGCGGGCATGGGCGGCGGCACCGGTACCGGCGCGGCGCCCGTCATTGCCGAGATCGCCAAAGAGAAGGGCATCCTGACGGTGGGTATCGTTACAAAGCCCTTCGCCTTTGAGGGAAAGCACAAGATGAATTTGGCCGAGCAGGGCATCTCAGGCCTGCTGGAGCGGGTGGACTCCCTGATTATCATCCCCAATGAGCGGCTGAAGCTGATCAGTGAAGAGCGCATTACGCTGCAAAACGCCTTTGAGGCCGCGGACAATGTGCTGCGTCAGGGCGTTGAAAGCATCTCATCGCTGATCAATATGCCCGCGTTTATCAATTTGGATTTTGCGGACGTGCGCTCTATCATGCGGGACGCGGGCCATGCGCATATGGGCGTTGGCACCGCCACCGGAAAAAACAAAGCCGAGGAGGCCGCGCATGCGGCCATCTCAAGCCCGCTGCTTGAGACCTCGATCTCGGGCGCGCGGGGCGTCATCATCAATATCACCTCTTCGCCGGATATCGGCCTGGACGAGGTGGAGCAGGCCTCCAGCCTGATTACACAGTCGGCCCATGAGGACGCCAACATCATTTGGGGCACCGCTTTTGACGAGAGTATGCAGGATCAAATGCGCGTTACCGTGGTGGCTACCGGGTTTGAGAATACACCGGCGGCCCCGCAGGCGGCCCCAGCCGCCACCCCGACGGCAAGCAGCTTTGGGGTGGACATGCCCTTTATCACCTTTTCAAGTGAAAAGTTTGATTCTGCCCAGCCGCAGGAGGGTGATAAAAAACAGGTTTTTGATTTTGACGACGACGGGGATTATTTCAAAAGCATTGACGACGTATTCCGTAATCACGACCAAAACAATAATCTTTAAAAACAAGGCGGTCTCCGCCGGGGCGACCCCGGCGGAGATTTTTTGTAACGAAAACCACACGTTAGACGTGTGGTTCAAAAAAGCTTAAATAAGGAAGAGGGAATAAAATTCCTTTTGCTCGCATAAAAGCCCGGTTTGCCAAGTGCAGTGAGAAAAGCAGTAAGAGAACATACAGAAAGAGAC
>JAUNTE010000148.1 GCA_030538855.1 Oscillospiraceae bacterium | reverse complement strand
CTATCATGCGTTCCACAAGCGGGCACATGACTTTATTTGGATAACTATTCGCTCTATTTGACATGTTTTTGACCTCCGTTAGTAATGATTTCGCTTTTTGTTGTGTTCTTCAGTTGCAAAAGCGGTTTGAAGGGTAGTTGTTTCCGTATGGACGCAAGCAGTGTATAATAGTTGATATATTTCTATTCCAACGGGATATGCACGCTTCCGCATTTTTCAGAGATTCTTGTGCTTAATCTATAGCACCACCGGGGCTGCGGCTTATGATCTGCGAGGCATCACTAGCAAAGAAAAATGTTTTACGTTTAATTTTTGTCCAAGGTATTTTCAAGCCGTCTTTGATATTTGCTGTGCTTTTGATTTCTGACTGCATTATATCATGTCGTTTTTATTTTTCAATACGTTTTACAGCGGAACGATTTTATTCCATACATTCTGATTGAATCTATTCATTTATCCACGGCTGTGCAACTTACGCAGGCTCATCTGCACAGTATAAGTTTGTGTTATTTCCACGCTCTCGGAATTGTGGTAGAATGAAAGAAACCGTAAGCTGACAAGGGGGACTAGCCGTGAAAATGCCAAAAGAAAAAATCGATACGTCTATGTTTGCCCCCTGCGGCATGAACTGCATGGTTTGCTATAAACATTGTTATCATAAAAAACCGTGCGCCGGCTGCTTAAACAGCGATATAGGAAAGCCGGAACACTGCCGTAAATGTAAAATAAAAGATTGCAGCAAGGGAGAAGGGGTATCTTATTGTTTTGAATGTACAGCCTACCCCTGCGCGCTGATAAAAAGCATTGAAAAAAGCTACAGCCAAAGGTATCAGGCGAGCCTTATGGAGAACAGCGCGTTTGTTCGCCAACACGGTTTGGAAAGGTTTATGGAAGAGCAGAAAGAAAAATATACTTGCCCAAACTGCAGAGGCGTCATTTCTATCCACGACAGAGCGTGCAGCGAGTGCCAAAAAAGTATGAAATAAGAAGCAGAGAAGGGACGGCTGGGCAGAACAACTGCCGAAGGTGTTTTGCGGGCAGGCCACACCTGTATGATAAGCTGGAGGCAATGGCTGACACGGATCGCCTGAAAATGTGCGTGAGCGAAAAGTTATGTGATACAACAGGGGGAAAGGACAAGTGCGGCGGAAAGATAACCAGCGGCCCGTTTCACTTGAAATTTTGTATCCGACGAAGGAGAGCAGCGGATGATCGTAAGAAATGACATACAGGCGTTTCAGGAAACTTATCGTGTTTTGCTTCAGGGATATGATTTTATTTATATTTTGCCGCACCTGGCGCTGCGCGGTCAAATTTCAAATTATACGGTTACATATCCCAGCAAAGAGAGTATATCGGACCGCTATACCGTGATACCGCATGGGAGCGCAACGCTGGTTTATGCCTATGACGGAAGGGGTGTGAGCGGCAATCTGTTTGGCCCGAGCACAAAACCCTGCATGGTGGGTGTTTCTGCAAATCAAAGCCATATGCTTTTGATCATAGAGTTTCAGCCGGCGGGTTTGTTCGCTTTTACGGGGATCGAGCAAAAGGAATTAACGGACCGGATCATTCCGTTTGAGATGATAAACGCTGCTTTAAACAGATTTATCTTAGAAACGCTGGAAAGCGCCGCTTCTTTAGAGGAACTGATTGGCCTTCTGGATGGGCGCTTGTTGGAAAGTTTGTCTGCCGCGTCCCCTTCTGAACTCAAACTTGCGACAAAATTGATGATCGAACGTGCGGGAAATATCTCATGCAAAGAGTTATCTGCCGCTGTCTATTACAGCCAGCGGCACCTCAACCGCATTTTTGAAAACTATGTCGGCATGAATACAAAAACATTCTCCCGCATGGTTCGCATCAACAGGGCAATTCGGCTTATGCAAGACCCACAGTGCAGCATTACTTGCGTTTCTCATGAAAGCGGGTTCTATGATTTGTCCCACTTCATCCATGATTTCAAATCGGTTTGCGGAATGACGCCGCAGGCCTATCGAAACAATATGTCCGATTTTTACAGTGAGATTGCAAAGTTCTAATGTATAATAAGGCTGTGCAATCAGCGCCATCTGAAAGGGACATATGCCATTTTGGAAAAACAAAAGAAAAGAGGAGAAAAATCAAAGATGAAATTTAACGAAACGACGATCCGCGTTCTGGTGCGGAAGAACTATGGGGAATGTTTTGATTTTTATACCGAGAAATTGGGATTGGCGGTAGTTTGGGGCGACAGGAATGGCCCCTATACTTCTTTTGCCGTAAGCAATGACGCCCCGCCCTGCTTTGCTATTTTTATGGGAGACGCCATGTCGATGTTTCAAGGGTATACACAGCCTCTTGGCAGTACGCAGCCTGATACTGTAGTTGGGGTCATCCCCTCGCTTGACCTGGATGGAGACTACCGGCGGCTGAAAGACGCGGGCGTACCTTTTTTAGGTGAACCGCAGCACATTGAAGCGTGGGGTATGCGTT
Source organism: Oscillospiraceae bacterium (assembly GCA_030538855.1). Lineage (GTDB taxonomy): Bacteria > Bacillota > Clostridia > Oscillospirales > Ruminococcaceae > JAUNTE01. Next base: position 2,898 of record JAUNTE010000148.1, on the reverse strand, counting down.
GTACTTATTTCAGAGACCCGGAAGGAAACCTGTGGGAATTGAACGACGCCAGCGGCGTGTAATGGGTACGGCTGCCCTCATTCGTCCCTTATGAAAAAAGGCGTACTTGCATAACCGAGAAAACAGCAAAGCCGGCTGCGCGGCGGGCGGTTCAGTATAAACGGCGTTTTTGCAGCGTTGCCGCTGACAGCTTGGTTTCGTCTTTGCAAGAGGGGAGCAGGGCGAGAGGGACGCAAAAAGTTTTTACGCCTGTTCCGATTTTGAGAAAGATGCACAGTTTCAAAATTATTTTGAAAGCTGAAAAGCACAATGTGAGAGGGCCCGCTTTATTAAATCAGACAGCGGACAGGAGACATCAAGGCTGAAACAAACAGGTTTGCGCCCAGCCTTGGCCGTCTCCCGTCCCGCTGTTTTTGTTTTTACGTTGTTTTGATTTTTTATCTGGCGACCGGATGCGTTTGGATTTACCCTTGCGGAGGGTGTGTATCATTTTTTGTGAGACAGTAAAAACTTTCGTTTGTTGTTTTATAGCCCGCCCGCTGTAAAATGTTACGGAATAAGAAAGGACGTTATCCCAATTCCTGTATCAATTCTTTTGCGACCTTGTCGAGGGCGGTAAAGTCTACGGCTTCTATATAATATTTTTCTAATTTGTCATGGTTCTCTTTTGCCTCGGCCTGCAGCAGGCTGGCTTGCCGCAGCAGTTCGGCTGCGGCTTTGCGGTTAAAGCGCAGGCGCTGTCGCCGCAGTTTCAGGGTGTCGTCATTTACAAAACGGCTGCAGTGGATGACCCGGCGATCTTTTGTCAGGGTGCAGGGGTGAAAGCTGTTGGAGGTGGTGAAGGCGACCCCCACGTCGGGCAGAAGCAGATGGTCTATTTTTTCATGCGGCGACATGGGGCAATAACAGGTGATGACGCGATGGCCTTTTATCAAAGCCGCGTCGCGCAGGGCACGCAAAATAAATTTAGAGGCCGCGCCCTGGTCGTCTTCTAAGATCACCAGTTCTTTATCAGCGATTTTGAGGATGGTATTTTCGTAAAAAATCTGTCCTTTACAGGTAGTGGCAGACAGCAGGCGGCACTCTTCTTCACCCGGGCCCTCGGCGCGGGGAAGATATTTATCGGAAAGATGGGCGGCAAAATTTTTCGCTTTGGTATGCTCGATGCAGGAATCCGCCATGCGCATAGAATCAGATAATAAAGCGCCTGCGGCGGTGATATAACGGGCCGCGCGCTCTTGCAGGCTGCCGCAGCGGCGAAAAAGCTCGGAGATTTCAGCGCGGTTTGCCTGCAATTTGCTTTTGTCAAGGAACTGATATAGGCTTAAAATCTCTTCACAGGCTACCGGATAAAGCGGCTCCAGCGTATGCGGGGCGGTGGCGTCCACAATAGAAAAGCCGGTTTCACGGCAGATCACGCCGTCTAAGCTGTCCGGGTCGCTGGAGCAATGGATCAGTTCCACCTCATGCCCTTTGCCAGATAAATTGACGCTGATTTTTTTCATCAGCGTGCTTTTTCCGCAGCCGGGGCCGGCTTTAATCAAAACAGAACGCTTTTTGCCGGTGACGCCAAGCACCTGAGAAAAATGGCCGGAAAAACCCATGGGCGAGACGGCGCCCAAAAGGAAATCAAGCTCTTTACCTTTCTCTTTCATAAAAACACCCCTTTATTTCCACAGTTTGGTTCATACTATGGAAAAAAAGGGGCGTTTGTGAAAAAAATCAGCTTTTTCATGGGATGTAAACAGGGCATTGAAAGGCATGAGACAAAACGCGGCACGTTTTTGCCAGATACGGCGGGCAGAGACGGAAGGCTGGTTTTCAGGATACCGGGTAAAGAGCGGTGCGCGGTGTAAAAACAAAAGTATTTTTTACAATGGGGCATAGCAGGATATGCGCTTTTTTCAATTTTGATAGGTGTGGGTGCAGATCTCTTTGGCTTTGTCACGGATGGCGGCAAAATCTTCAAAAGCGGCCGGTTTGTTGCCGGGGCCGCGCAGCAGCGCGGCGGGATGGAACGTAGCCGTATAAAAAACGCCCTGTTTTTCCGTCCACTGCCCATGTTCTTTTGTGACGGAATAATCTGGCCGGATGATACGCTGCGCGGCAATACGCCCTAGACACACCACAATTTTGGGCTGTATCAATTTAAACTGCGCGCGCAGATGGGGCAGGCAGGCGTCCCATTCGGCGGGCAGAGGGTCACGGTTTTCAGGGGGGCGGCATTTACAGATGTTGGTGATATAAATATCTTTTTGACGGGAGAGGCCGATGGCGTCGAGATAAATATCCAGCAGCTTGCCGCTGCGCCCGACAAAGGGCTCACCCTGTTCATCCTCGTTTTTTCCCGGTGCTTCACCGATAAACAGGATCTCAGCCTTTGGGTTGCCAACGCCGAAAACCACCTGTTTGCAGGTATCGCGCAGGTCACAGGCATGGCAGCCCAGGCAATGGGTGCGCAGTTCTTCAAAAGTCATGTTCATCCACCTTTATTTCAGAATTTTTTGTGAAGTTTGGTTTATATTAGTATTATAACACATTTTACTTGAAGTTTACGACAAACGTTGTTAAAATGATATTGGTAAGTGTATGAAAAAAGGAGACTTTAAAAATGGATTTTATTGTTGAGGCCTCTGCACGGCATGTGCATTTGACCCGTGCGGATTTGGATACGTTGTTTGGCGAAGGATATGAACTGACGCCGAAAAAGATGCTGTCTCAGCCGGGGCAGTTTGCCAGTGAAGAAAAAGTGGATGTAATAGGGCCGAAGCGCACCCTGGCGGGCGTTTCTATTTTAGGGCCGGTGCGCCCGCAGACACAGGTGGAGCTTGCGGCGACCGACGCGCGTGGGATAGGCATTGCCGCGCCGGTGCGTATGAGCGGAGATTTGGAGGATAC
>JAUNTE010000147.1:5104-5464 GCA_030538855.1 Oscillospiraceae bacterium | reverse complement strand
AATACGAAAATTATTTTGAGCAGTTTTTTATTCCTGAACGATTGTTTTGGGGTTTTCTTTTCGTATTTTTAAATAGCTGACCATTGTTTTTTTTGGGGCGGGAGGAAATGTTTTGTCTGCCGCTTTTTGTTTGTAGCTATCAAGCTGTATAAGCAGGGGGCGCACATCATCGTGCTTGCCCTCTGCTTTTTTGCATAAAGAAAGGAAATTGCCTTTATGAAAGAAAAACAAAATTTAACAACCGGAAGCGTGCCAAAAAAGTTGACCGCGTTTATGCTTCCGCTGTTGTTTGCGAATCTGCTGCAATCTTTTTACAGTATTGTCGATATGCTCGTGGTCGGAAATATTGTGGGCGAAACC
>JAUNTE010000147.1:0-5094 GCA_030538855.1 Oscillospiraceae bacterium | reverse complement strand
AACCGGGCTGGCTGCCATCAGTAACGCCTCTATGATAAGTTTTATCATCAACTCGATCGGCATCGGCGTCACAATGGGCGGCACTGTTTTAGCCGCGCAATATAAAGGGGCCGATGATAAGCAGGGGCAAAGCGAAACCATCGGGACGCTGTTTTCGACAGCGCTTATCACTGCGATCATGGTTACAGCTGTAAGCCTGCTTGTATATAAGCCGGTTTTTCAGGTGCTGCATGTTCCCGCCGCCTCCATGCAGGACACCTGCGATTACATGCAAATCATCTGCTGGGGCACGGTATTTGTGTTTGCTTATAACGCCGTATCTTCCCTGATGAAAGGATTTGGCGACTCAAAAAGCCCGCTCTGGTCCATAGCAGCCGCAACTGTCGTAAATATTATTTTGGATCTGATTTTGGTTGGCCCGGCTGGTATGGGGACCAAGGGCGCCGCTTACGCGACTATGATCGCACAGGGGATCGCCCTTTTCCTTTCCGTGCTCCACTTAAAAAAGAACAACCTTATCTTTGACTTCAAATTGAAACGCTTTGCTGTTCAGCGCGATAAGCTGACAGCTATTTTGAAAGTTGGGTTACCTGCCGTTGTACAAATGGTAATTGTGAATCTTTCATATCTTTTTATTACAGGTATGCTCAATAATTTTGGGGTATCGGTTGCCGCAGCAGCGGGGGTCGGCCTTAAAATCAATACCTTTGCGGCTATGCCCTGCTGGGCCATAGGGCAGGCTGTAACAGCTATGACAGGGCAAAACATGGGAGCCAATCATATAAACCGTGTAAAAAGAACAGTACGGGCCGGGTTATATTTAAACCTGTCGGTCACGCTGACCATGGTAATCATGGTGCAAATATTCGCAGGCCAAATCATCATGCTGTTTGAGCCGGAAAACCCGGAAGTTATTCAAAACGGCATACTTTATTTGAGAGTATGCTGTGGAATAAACAGTCTGATCTACGCGGCCATGTATACGTTTGATTCTTTTGCCATTGGCGTGGGCGCGGCAAATATTGCTATGGTAAACGCACTTTTAGACGCTGCTGTCGTTCGTCTGCCGCTCAGTTTTCTGTTAGCCTTTGTAATGGGTATGGGCTTTTCAGGTGTATATATCGGGCAAGCCGTTTCTCCCATTTTACCGGCAATCGCCGGCTTGCTCTATTTCAAAAGCAAAAGTTGGGAAGGCAAAAAGCTGCTGCGCCGTGCAGATAAAAGAGCGTAGAGAAAAAGCCCTTCCATCATTATTGTGCCCTGTCCGCCAAAATAAAACACACGTGAGAGACAGCGGGATGCGGAAACTCAAAAATCCTCGCCTGTATGGCCTGAAATGTCAGCACAACTATTTTAATAAACCAGTTGCGTATATCAGCGGCCACAAAGCCGGACGCATAACCGCAAAGCCGGTGATATAAGAGGGCAAAATCGTGACGGCCGGCTCTTTTTGGCTTTACGGCAACGGTTCAGCCGCCGTTTTCTCTTTTCAAAGGCGTTTTCAGGCATAACAAAACGGACATACTGCCCTTTCAGCGGTATGTCCGTTTTATTTTATCCCCCGTTTATCAGTGCGGCGGATAAACTACCGTTTGCTTCCCCGACGCTTTTTACCGTCTGCAGCAAAGCGTTTTTTCTTTTGGCGGCGCCGGGCCCCGCTTTATCCCCAGTCCTGCCCCGCGCTGTAAGCCATATTCAAAAAATACCGGTGCACGGTGGTCTCCTGTGTCACCTCGGGATGAAAGGAAAGCGCCAGCATATTCTTCTGCCGCGCGGCCACCGCTTTGCCGTTTACTTCGGCAAGGATTTCCGTCCCCGGCCCCGCCGCCGCGATATAGGGTGCGCGGATAAACGGCATGACTGTTTCTCCCTGGTCTGCAAAGCGCTCTTTTGCCGTAAAGCTGCCCAGCTGGCGGCCATAAGCGTTACGCCGCACGGTAATATCCATCAGCCCAAAATACACGGCCGCATCGTTTTCAAGCGTTTTCGCCAGCAGGATCATCCCCGCGCAGGTGCCCATCACCGGCAGCCCCGCGCTGATTTTCTGCCGCAGCGGCTCCAGCATATCAAGCTCGCGCAGCAGCTTTCCCTGCACCGTGCTCTCGCCCCCGGGCAGCACCAGCGCGTCCATTTTTCTGTCCGCGTCGGCGCGCTTTCGCAGTAAAAAGGGGTCTGCCCCCAGCCGCCCCAGCATGGCGGCATGTTCCTCAAACGCCCCCTGCACGGCCAATACGCCTACAGAAAGCGGCTTATCCCTATTCATTGTCCCCGCTCCGCCATCAAAACGGCGATCTCCTGCTCGTTGATGCCTACCATCGCCTCGCCCAAATCTTCAGAGAGGGCGGCCAGCATTTCAGGGTCGTTATAATTGGTGACGGCCTTCACAATGGCGGCGGCGCGTTTTGCAGGGTCGCCTGATTTAAAGATACCGCTTCCCACAAACACCCCTTCCGCGCCCAGCTGCATCATCAGCGCCGCGTCGGCCGGGGTGGCCACGCCGCCCGCCGCAAAATTGACAACCGGCAGGCGGCCGTTTTCGTGCACAAACGTCACAAGATGATGCGGGACGCCCAGCTTTTTGGCGGCCTCATAAAGCTCGTCCTGCCGCATGCCCTGTACCCGGCGTATCTCGCTCATCATGGCCCGCATATGGCGTACGGCCTGCACCACATCGCCGGTACCCGGCTCGCCCTTGGTGCGTATCATTGAAGCCCCCTCCGCAATACGGCGCAGCGCTTCTCCCAAATCACGCGCGCCGCAGACAAAGGGCACCTGAAACGCCGTTTTATCGATATGATACACGTCGTCCGCAGGGCTGAGCACCTCGCTCTCGTCGATATAATCGATCTCGATCGCCTGCAGTATCTGTGCCTCGGTAATATGGCCGATACGGCATTTTGCCATCACCGGTATGGATACCGCGTTCTGGATGCCCTTGATCATTTTGGGGTCGCTCATGCGGGATACCCCTCCCGCCGCCCGGATATCCGCGGGTATGCGCTCCAGCGCCATCACCGCGCAGGCCCCCGCCTGCTCTGCAATGCGGGCCTGTTCCGGCGTCGTCACATCCATGATAACGCCGCCTTTCAGCATCTGCGCCAAATTTTTATTCAGTTGGTATCGTTCCTGTTCCATACGCTTCCTCTCCTCTGGTCATCGATCAAAAAATATGTTATTATCATATCCATAAACTGTGCTTGTGAAAAGACACAATTTTATATATTTTTGAAAGGACAGTTATCATGCTGTACGATTTTTTGGTTTTGAACAAAAACAGTGCCGTCCCCTTGTATGAACAGCTTTATACCGGTTTGAAACAGGGCGTTGAAACCGGCAGGCTGCCACCCGGTGAACGGCTTGCTTCAATACGCCAGGCCGCGGGTGAGCTCTCTTTAAGCCGCACCACCGTTGAAACCGCCTATGCCAGGCTGTGTCTTGAGGGCTACGCCGAGGCCAGGCCGCAAAGCGGCTACCGCGTCCGCGGCATCCTTCCCCGTCCGCAGGCGGCGGCTGAGACGGCGGCCTTTCTTCCCCGGTACGATTTCAGCACCTCCAGCATCGGCCCTGACGCCGCCGACCTGCAAAATTGGAAGCGGCTGATGCGGGCGGTACTGGCGGACAGCGGGGCCGTCGTCTCTTACGGGGACGCACAGGGGGAAGCCGCCCTGCGCCGGGCCCTCTCCTCTTACGCTTTCAGCGCGCGGGGCGTCCTGGCCGAGCCTGAAAATATTTTCATCGGCGCGGGGGTGGGGCCGCTTCTCCACCTGCTCTGCCCGCTGTTTTCATCGCGTCTGCCGGTATGGATGGAAGCTTCGGGTTTCTTTCAGGCGGAACAGATCTTTTTCGACTACGGCTTTCCCGTCCAAACCGGCGGCGCCTCTTTTTGCCTGCCAAACACCCCAGCTATTGTCATGGAGCTTCCCAGCCTTCGCCCGCGTGAGACGCCGGTCGCCGTCTCTGCCCGCCGCACAGCGCTGCACACATGGGCGCAGGCGGAAGAACAGCACTATGTGATTGAAGACGATTATAACGGAGAGCTGCGTTACCGCACCCGGCCCCTGCCCGCGTTTCAGGGGCTGTGTCCAGACAAAACCATATATTTGGGCAGCTTTTCAAAGCTTTTGCTGCCCTCGGTGCGTATCGCCTATATGGTGCTGCCGCCGCCTCTTGCCCAAAAAGCCCGGGCCCGCCTTGCCATGCTCAACCAAACGGCGGGAAAGACCGAGCAGCTGGCCCTGGCCGAATATATTCGTACCGGGCTTTTAGAAAAGCACCTTCGGCGGCTTCGGCGGCTTTACGCGCAAAAAAGCCAGTTGATCGCAGAAGCGCTGGATAAAACCTTTGGCGCGGCCATACAGTACACCCTGCGCGAGACCTATCTGTCTTTTTCTGTCACGCTGGCCGCCGCCTGCACGGGCGAAACGCTTGAAAAGCTGGCCCGTGAACATCAAATTTTGTGCCGCGCGCAGCCTCCGGCCCCCTCTGGGCTTCCGCGGGTGGCGCTGGGCTTTTCCGGCATTCCGGCCGCCAGCATCCCCGCCGGGGTCTCGGCCCTGTATACGGCTTTTCAAAAAGTGCTGCTTTGATTTTTCACACCGCTTTTTTCCATCATCTTCTTGGCATTTTCCCCGCCTCTCTCACGCCTTTTTTAACTGCTTTTGCAAAAGAGGCCGTTTGACGGTGCCCCAGGCCATTGCTATGGGGGGCGGCTTATGACGATGCCGCCGCGCGGCTTTACAGCGCCCTTCCCTTTACCGCGCTGCGGCGCACGCCGTTCATTTTATTCCGCCATTCATATCTCTAATCCCCTTTTGGGCCGGCCTCCGCTTCGCTTTTGCCTGCCGGAAAAGAGCCCGGCAGATAAAAGGGCAAAAAGGCAGCGCACAGCCCCTTTTTACCGTTTATACTTTATAACATAAAAAGCGGCGCCTCACCACTGGTGAAGCGCCGCTTTTGGTTTTGGACACGGCCTTTTTTGCCCGCTTTTCCCCGGGCTTACAGATACACCGGCAGGGTATCAAAAAGCCAACCGCCGCCGGTATAAACCAGACGGCAGAGCTTACTTTCAGACGATAACGCAGAAGGCTCTTCAAT
>JAUNTE010000146.1 GCA_030538855.1 Oscillospiraceae bacterium | reverse complement strand
TATAAGGCTTTGCACTGTAAAAGGTGAAAAGACGGAAAGAGGCGTTTTAAATGGAATTTTACTTTGCGCACAGCAATTTGAATGTACGGGATATGCAGCGGTCGTTGGATTTTTATGAAAAAGCGCTGGGGCTTTCTTTGCAAAAAGAAAAGCTGGCGGAAGACGGCAGCTTTCGGCTGGCGTTTTTAAGCGACTGTAAGGGGTTGTATCAGCTGGAACTGACCTGGCTGCGTGAGCACCAGGACCACCCATACGATCTGGGCGAAAACGAAAGCCATCTTGCCTTTTATGCAGAAGATTTTGAAAAAGCCCACCGCCTGCATGAGGAGCTGGGCTGCATCTGTTTTGAAAATGAAAAGATGGGCATTTATTTTATTGAAGACCCGGACGGCTATTGGCTGGAGATACTGCCGCCTGTAAAAGCGCGTCTGTAAATCGTTATAACGGTAGAGTGCCATCTGGACGCGCGGCAAAGCAGAGAACTTTTGTGTTTGCCGGGATAAAGGGCGGGCTGTGCCGGAAGGCGGTTGCGGCCAGACAAAAAGCGCCGTCCCGATATTGAGAACGGCGCTTTTATAATCGGTTTTATTGTTTATAATAGTTCGGCGCGAAGCTGCTCGCCGGTTTTGGGCGATAACAGCGCGGGGGGGATATCCATTACCGTGCGCGCGCCGGTCTTTCCGCGCTGGACCAGCCGATAGGCGGCCCGTGCGTATGCCACCAGGACACTGGCGGTGAAAGCGGGGTTGGATTCAAGCTTCAACGCATACTCGATGACCTGATTATCTCCGCAGGCGGTGTTGCCGCTGCGGATAACAAAACCGCCGTGCGGCATTTTGGTATGGTCACGGTCAAATTCTTCTTCAGAGATAAAGTGGACGGTGGTGTCATAATCTGAAAAATAGTTGGGCATGGTGACGATTGCCTGTTCGATCGCCGTTTTATCCGCGGTTTCATCAGCGACGACAAAGCATTCTCTGGTGTGTTTTTCACGGGTGGAGAGCTGCGGCTGTCCTCCCTGACGGATCTGCTCAACCGCTTTTTCTACGGGGATGGTATACTGGATACCTTTTTTAACGCCGGATACGCGGCGTATCGCGTCGGAGTGGCCCTGGCTTACGCCTTTGCCCCAAAACGTATAGGTGGTGCCCTCCGGCAGCACCGCCTCGGCGTATATCCGGTTCAAAGAGAAGAGGCCGGGGTCCCATCCAACTGAAATAATAGAGAGGTGGCCGCTTTGCACGGCCGCTTCATCCATAGCCGCGAAATATTCCGGGATACGGGCGTGAGTATCAAAGCTGTCAATGGTTGAAAAATATTGAGCCAGCTGCGGCCCTTGAACGGGAAGGTCAGTGGCGCTGCCGCCGCAGATGATCAAGATATCGACATTTTCGGCCACAGAAGCGGCGGCGTCTGTTTTATATACCGGTACACCGGGCGCTGCGGGGACAATGCCTTCCGGCCCGCGGCGTGTAAAAATGGCGGTCAGCTCCATATCCGGGTTTTGCCGGACGGCGGCTTCAACGCCGCGCCCCAGGTTGCCGTAGCCGGCAATACCGATTCTGATTTTATTCATAGTCACCCTCCAATACATGCGTGTTTTAACGGCTGCCTTGCCGTAAAAAGCTTTATGGACGTTATTTATTATAGCATTGCGGCGGTGGGTTGTAAACGAAAAAATGAACCGTATCCCCGCATAGAAGGAGCGAGAAAATGGAAATTGAGCGAAAATTTGAAGTGACCGATTTTCCTGAAAATTTGCCCGAGCTGCGCCGCTGTACGGTGCGGCAGGGGTATTTAGCCACAAGGCCCGTTACCGTGCGTATACGGGGCACCAAAGAAGAGGGCAAAGAGGAGACCTACCGGCTTTGCATCAAAGGCAAAGGGACGCTGGTACGCACCGAGGTGGAAACGCCTTTAAGCTGCGAGCAATTCAGCCAATTGGCGCAGCTTTTGGAAAAGAGCTTTATCAAAAAAGAATACCGCGCCTACGCACTGCCGGAGGGGTTGGTGCTGGAGTGCAGCGCGGTAGACGCGGATAAGCCTTTAGGCGGCTTTTTATATGCTGAGGTGGAGTTTGACAGTGTGGAGGCGGCCAACCGTTTTGTGCCGCCGGATTTTTTGAAAAAAGACCTGACCGAACTGCCGGGCACCAGCATGAGCGCCTATTGGGAGAGAAAGCCCGATTAACCGTTGATGGCCTGCAGCAGCTCTTCGGCTGTTTTGCCGCTGGCCCGCATGGCCTCGAGCAGCTGCTGTTCCTGCAGGCGGGCCTGGTCTTTTATCAGCTGGCGGCGTTCCTGTTTGGCTTTTTTCAGATCCTCCGTCAGTTTGATGATTTTGGCGTCCAGCACTTCCAAACGGGCAGTCCCGGTCGGGTCTTTTTTTGGTCTTGCCATCAGATGATCTCCTTTCTATAATGGGATAAGCTGGCAACAGTGTACCACACGAAGCGTGTCAGATGTGCCCGAAGGGGAGGGAATGGGTTTGTAAGGTAAAATTTTTCTTGACAAGCCTTTGCGTTTTCGATATGATAGTAAAGCGGCTTGGAGAGTTGGCTGAGTGGTCGAAGGCGCACGATTGGAAATCGTGTGTGCGTGATGAGCGCACCTAGGGTTCAAATCCCTAACTCTCCGCCAAAAAAACTCCCGCACTGGCTTAACGGCTGGCGCGGGAGTTTTTTGTATTCTGATTACTTTGGATCGAACCCCCAAAATTTTTTAGTGCAGCAATCAAAACAGCCGCATAAGCGGAGAATATTTTGGCCATACGCCCGGTTGTTGCTTTGGCGGTAAAGGCGAAGCCGTCAAAATCAGTTATCAGCAAAGAAACAGCCGCAAACGAATAACGCTGCGGCTGAGGGTGGAAGGGCTTTTTGCTGCGGCGCGGCGCGCTTTATGAGTATGCCGCTTTACAATTAAAACAGCCGTTCCGCTCATTTACGGCCTTGCGTCCCGCTGCAAAGCAGTGAGAACGGGCAAATGAAAAAGACCGGAGCCATACAGGGGACATCCAGCAGGCGGCCATGCTTAATATTGCTGGGAGGATAGGCTGAACCTGTTGCCGTCTGTTACAAGAAGTTTAGCCTTTTACGTTTTCGGGCAAATAATTTACCGGCTGTTTTGCTTTAAAAAAACGACAAACAGCTTTAGAAACAAGAACACATACGCCGCGAAAAAGTGCCCTGAAGTTTGTAAAAAATATCTGTACAGAGCCGAACGTAAAAGGCCCTGTACAGATATGATCAGCTTTTTTTAAAGAGCTTAAAGGAATTTTTTCAGATTTTCGATGTTTCTCTGTTCCATCCCGATCTGTTTTTTAGAGAGTTTGGAGACCTCGGGGTCTTCACCGTTATAATCGTTCAGCTGTTTTGTGATGGTGGTGATGCCCATGGTATTGCCCTGGATCATCATCTCGGCAATTTTAGAAGAGGAAGAATCCATAAACGTCTGCATTTCACTTTCAACGGCGGCCATGGTTTTCGCCATCGGCGCTGAAGTGGGCGCATTTTGGCCTTTTTGAGACAGCATCTGCGCCGCTGAATCATAGGCGTGTTCAAAATCGTCCAATTGTTCTTTGACGGTTGCGGATAAATTTGTATCCTTGATATGTTTGAGGACACGCCGCGCTGAAGAGCGTCCCATATCCGCGTCCTCACATAAACAACCCAGCATTTCGGTATCGTTCATTATTATCACCTCGACACTAGCGTACCCAAAGCGTTTTGTAATATTCTTTTCAGCAGATGTTTTGGCAGAAAAAACATGAGCCTTTCGCTTTTTGCATATAATAAAAAAGGTTTATACCCGTTTTAAGACGACCGATGGCCTGGCCCGGCTGGAACGGACGCGCCGCCTCGCTTTTTGTAGATGCTTGTCCACTTTTCAAAAAAAATAAAAAATGTTTTGTGATTTATTACAGAAATACTGAAATGAATTTGAATTTGACTGGACAAAATGCAACAGATGCGATATAATACAAACAAGATAAATCGGCAGATGACAGAAAGAACAGGGTGTGAGTGTTTTCCGTCAGGCTGCCGCGGCCGGCGACACACGGCCTATCCAAATGAAAAAGGAGAAAGTATCATGAAAAAACTTCAGGAACTGAGGAAAAACAAAAAGGGCTTTACATTGGTAGAGATCATTGTTGTGCTGGCCATTCTGGCCATTCTGATCGCGGTTGCCCTGCCGAACTTGAACGGTGTTCTTGAGCAAAACCGCGCCAAGGTGATGTATCAGGACGCCCGTGTGGTGTATGTGGCCGCGCAGGAGCTGCAGCTGGAACAGGGCGACGACGTTACCTTTACCTCGGCGAATCTGAAAGCGCTGGCCGCTGTGGAAGGCACGCCTATCGTTGGGTTCAAGCAGGATGCGAGCCACAAAATCACCGATGTTTATTATATGAACGACGCGAAAAACGGCGGCGCGGCTGCCGGTACCACCGTACATATTACAAGCGGCGATACCTCTGAAATTTTGGCGTCGTGGCCTGCCGACGTACCCCAGATCGCTTTGTCCTGATAACACGCGGAAGGCGCAGCGTTAAAGCAATAAAACCCAGAGGCCCTTGTGGGGAGTCCACAAGGGCCTTTTTCAAAGAGACGGACAAAGGCGGGCAGAGGATATGACGGGATGTGGTCTGCGGCGTCCGGTACTAAGGCGGTGTGAAGCACCTTGATGGATATAGCAATCTATTTTTTGTATTTTTTATTTGTTTTTATTCTGGGCGTATGTATCGGCAGCTTTCTCAATGTGGTTATTTATCGGGTACCGAACGGCCTGGATTTTGTACATGGACGTTCTTTCTGCCCCAAATGCGGGCACAAGTTGGCCGCGCGAGATCTGGTACCCATTTTCAGCTTTGTCGTTTTAGGCGGAAAGTGCCGCTATTGCAAAGAAAAAATATCTTTTCGATATCCTTTGATTGAGGCGCTTTGCGGCTGCCTCTTTTTGTGGTGCGTATGGGAATTTGATTTTACTCTTTCGGCGCTTGCGGCCTGCATCACCGCGGCCATTTTGCTTGCCGTGGCCATGATAGATTGGGACACCATGACGATACCGGACGGGCTGATCATCGCGCTGGCGGCCCCATGCCTGTTGTCTCTGTTTACGCCGGGGCCGGATATTTGGAGCCGCATCATAGGCACCTTCGCGGTAAGCGTGCCGCTGCTTTTGATGGCGCTGCTGATTTCGGGCAGTTTTGGCTGGGGCGACGTTATGCTGATGGGCGTGTGCGGCTTTTTGCTGGGCTGGCAAAGGATTTTGCTGGCGTTTTTTATCGGCGTGGTGCTGGGGGGGCTGGCCGGTATCTTTATTCTGCTGAAAAAAAAGGACGCGGCCCCTGCTGATAACGGCGGCCAAGAGAAGACGGCCCAGGAAGAGGAGGAAGAAAAACATCCTCATATGCCGTTCGGCCCTTATTTAGCGGTGGGCGTTTTTATCTCGATGCTGTATGGAGAGCGGCTGATAAGCTGGTATCTCTCACTTTTAGGG
>JAUNTE010000145.1:2035-5508 GCA_030538855.1 Oscillospiraceae bacterium | reverse complement strand
GGGTTTTCCGGCCTTACCAGATGCAGGCTGTTCCAGCCGATGTGCGGCACCTTGAGGTCTTTTTGCGCAAGGTCCGGGGCCAGCGGCTCTATCGTGCCGGGCACAAGGCCCAGGCCCTCGTGCTCGCCGTACTCAAAGCTTTTGTCAAACAGCAGCTGCATCCCAAGGCAGATACCCAAAAAGGGCTTGCCGTTCCGGGCCTCCTCCTGCAAAAGCGGCCACAGGCCGGTATCCCGCAGCTTTTGCGCCGCGTCGCCAAACGCGCCCACCCCGGGCAGAATGATATGCGACGCATCCTTCAGCTTTTGTTTTTCACTGGTTACCAAATATGCAAGGCCCAGGCTCTTCAGCGACGAGGCCAGCGAATACAGGTTGCCCACCCCGTAATCGACGATCGCGATCATCTTTCTCTCCCCCATCACAGTACGCCCTTGGTCGAGGGGATCTCCTCCGCGCTGGCGGGGTCGATCTTCACCGCCGCCGCAAGCGCCCGGCCCGCGCCTTTGAACATGGCCTCAATGATGTGGTGGCTATTTTCGCCCGCCAGCTGTTTAAAGTGCAGGCTGCACCCTAAAGCCCGGGTAAAGGCCAGCCAAAACTCTTTGACAAGCTCGGTGTCAAAATCGCCCACCTTCTGGGTGGGGATGTCCGCCTGCCAGCCCAGCGCCGCCCGGCCAGACAGGTCTGCGGCGCACAGCATCAGCGCCTCGTCCATCGGCAGCAGCATAGAGCCGTAGCGGGTGATGCCCCGGCAGTCTCCCAGCGCCTGCTTAAACGCTGTGCCCAATACGATACCCACGTCCTCGGCGGTGTGGTGATAATCCACCTGTACGTCTCCCGTGCACTGCACCGACAGGTCAAACCTGCCGTGCCGGGCAAACAGGTCCAGCATATGGTTCAAAAAACCGCAGCCGGTATCGTTTTGATAAACGCCGCTGCCATCCAGCCATAATGATAGGCAAATATCCGTCTCAGCCGTTTTACGGCTCACCTGTGCTTGTCTCATGCCTGACACTCCTTTACCGATTGTATCACGGCGGCGGTAAACGCCTCCATTTCCTCTTTGCTGCCCACACTCACGCGCAGCCAGTCTTGGATGCTCTCCTGCTCAAAACGGCGCACCAGCAGGCCCTTCTCTCTCAGCGCCTGCTGCAGGGCCGCCCCGCTTACGCCGGGATAACGGACAAACAAAAAGTTGGCCCGGCTGTCCGTCAGCTGAAAACCAGCCTCCCGCAGCACATCGGCTGTTTTGTCCCGCGTCGCAATAATTTTGCGGCGGCAGCTCTCAAAATAAGCCTCGTCCCGCATAGCCGCCGCCCCCGCCAAAATAGCCAGTCTGTCCATATTATAGGGGTTAAAAGAATATTTTATATTTTTCAGGTCGTTTATCAATCCCTCGTTTGCCAGCGCAAAGCCCACCCGCTGCCCGGCCAGCGCCCTGCTTTTTGAAAATGTCTGCACAATCAGCAAATTTTCATACCGGGGCAGCAGCTTCACCGCGCTCTCGGCGCCAAAATCCACATACGCCTCATCGATGAGCACCACGTCGTCCGGGTGCGCCTTTAAAA
Organism: Oscillospiraceae bacterium; assembly: GCA_030538855.1. Lineage (GTDB taxonomy): Bacteria > Bacillota > Clostridia > Oscillospirales > Ruminococcaceae > JAUNTE01. The sequence goes on along the minus strand of JAUNTE010000145.1, from coordinate 3,940 downwards.
TCTTTTCAATATCTGAAAGCGGCAGCGCAAGGCCGGTGGGGGCGTTGGGGTTGGCGATGACAACATTTTCGCCCGGCGTCAGATAATCGTCCGCGTCCAGGGTAAAATCCTCGCGCAGCGGCACCGCCCGCGCTTTTACTGAGAACAGCTCTGCAAACACCGGGTAAAAGCCGTAGCTGACGGCGGGAAAGGCCACGCCCTTTTCTCCGCAGAAGGCCAGAAAAGCGAAGGCCAATATCTCGTCTGACCCATTTGACGGCAGCACCTGCGCGGGCGGCAGCCCATAATGGGCGGTGATCGCCTCGCAAAGCGCCCGCGCCTCGGGGTCACTGTATAGGCGCAGGGCGTCTATCTCTTCCCCTGTCAGCGCCGCGCGTACCGCCGGGCTGGGGGGGTACGGGCTCTCGTTGGTGTTGAGTTTGATAAACTTTTGTTTTTGGGGCTGCTCGCCCGGGGTATAGGGCGTCAGCGTTTGGTATCGCGCATCGATAAAACGGCTCATGCCGTCCGCCTCCTTTATAAAACTGCTGCCATAATGTAAAGCGCCTGCGCGCTTTTTATCCGGTGATAAAGGGCCGACCCCCGTTCCGGGCTTCTCCGTGTCTTTAACACGTCTTATCCGTCCTCCGGGCTTTTTTCCCGCACCGGCACCCATATCTCAATGACCGAGCCCCCGGCGTTCCATCGAAAACGCGCGGTATACTTTTCAAAATGCAAAAAGTCTTCCGCCGCCGGGGCAAAGCCGCTTTGCGGCAGGGCGGTATGATAGATTTCCCGGTAAGCGCCGTAGATGTCTTCCATCCGTCCCCGGTATTCAAAAACCAGACAGCGGTGCCTCGGTATCCTTTGCCGCAAAAAGCCTTCGGGTACGGCGGCGTGCGCCGGCACCGCGCAGGTATAATAGAGAACGCCGTCTTTTCTCGACATAAAGGCGTATTTCACCCAATTTCCGCCCTGCGTCCGATACGCCTTTTTCAGCGCGGCGTTAAAAGTCCTCCAAAAAGCCTGTGCCAGCGCCGTATTTTTTTTCGCGCTGCCCGTCAGGGCAATGGTCTGTCCGTCTACGTCGAATGCGTCCAGCGCTTCTATCCTGTATTCCATTTTGTAAAACCTGCTTTTCTCCGGCCCGCGCCCGGCGTTTTTCGCCGTAAAGCCGCGTCAAATCTTTTTTAATTGCTCATTCCTTCTCCGCGCGGGCGGCGTCCTCGCGCTGCGCCAAATAGCGCTTGGCCTCTTCCTCCGTCAGCCTGCGTATCTGGGCGCCGGGGCAGCTTTTATATACCAAAGCTGAAAACACCGGCCTTTTTTGTTCGCATATTTTATCCTTATTTTTTTGCAGATATCGCTGCAGTTCCTCTTCGCCTGAAAATATTTTATAAAAGATACGGCCTTTTTTGTCCTTCAGCTCATAAATACCGCAGGGCTTTTTCATCGTCGCGTCGGCCGCTCTCAGATAAAGCCGGGCGATCTCAGCTGTCCGAAAGGGGAAGTTCCATCTTTGCAGCTTCCGTTTGGGGTCTTTTTCTATGCAGATACAGCGCCCGCAGGTGCCGCAGATATACTGGGTATGGTTTTCAAGGCATTCCCGCGCGCCCAGCAGCGGCGTCGCCCGCGCATTCTCCGCGTAGCATTCCGGGCAAATCATTTTTTCCTCCTTATCTGGCGCAGCGGTAAAACCGCCTTGCAAACCTGCTCTTGACGAGGCGCGCCACAGAGAACTATTTTTCTTTAAATTGGCTTTCCACGTTCCGGGTCACGTTCCGCCCATGGCGGAACTTGACGAGGCGCGTCACTGAGAGCTATTTTTCTTTAAATCGGCTTTCCACGCTCCGGGGCAACGTTCCGCCCATGGCGGAACTTGACGAGGCGCGTCACTGAGAGCTATTTTTCTTTAAATCGGCTTTC
>JAUNTE010000145.1:0-1935 GCA_030538855.1 Oscillospiraceae bacterium | reverse complement strand
ACGAGGCGCGTCACTGAGAGCTATTTTTCTTTAAATCGGCTTTCCACGCTCCGGGTCAACGTTCCGCCCATGGCGGAACTTGACGAGGCGCGTCACAAAGAGCCATTTTTCTTGAACCTGCTTCCCACGCTCCGGGGCAACGTTCCGCCCACGGCGGAACTTGACGAGGCGCGTCACTGAGAGCTATTTTTCTTTAAATCGGCTTTCCACGCTCCGGGGCAACGTTCCGCCCATGGCGGAACTTGACGAGGCGCGTCACTGAGAGCTATCTTTTTTAAACCTGCTTTCCACGCTCCGCGCGTGGGCTTCCAGCCCCTCTTTACGGGCGAACAGCGCCACATTTTCGCACACGTCCTCCAGCGCCTCTTTTGAATAATAGAGATAACTGCTCTTTTTTACAAAATCATCTACTGAAAGCGGGCTTGAAAACCGTGCCGTGCCGCTGGTGGGCAGAGTGTGGTTGGGCCCCGCCAGATAGTCGCCCAGCGCTTCGGGCACATTGCGCCCTAAAAATACCGAACCGGCGTTTTTTATACTATCCAGCACCGCAAACGGGTCGTCGGTACAAATCTCAAGATGCTCGGGCGCAATGCGGTTTGAAACCGCCACCGCCTCCTCCAGCGTCTCCGCAATAATGATCTTGCCGTTGGTATCGATGCTCTCCCTGGCAATGTCCGCGCGGGGCAAAAGCGGTATCTGCTTCTCCAGCTCGTCCGACACCGCGGCCGCCAGCTTCGCGCTGGTGGTCACCAGCACCGCCGTGGCAAGGCGGTCGTGCTCGGCCTGGCTCAAAAGGTCGGCCGCAACGCAGGCCGCGTCGCAGCCCTCATCGGCCAGCACTAAAATTTCGCTGGGTCCGGCAATCATATCGATGGCCACTTTGCCAAACACTTTTCGTTTCGCCGTGGCGACAAACACGTTGCCCGGCCCGACGATCTTATCCACCGCGGGCACGCTCTCGGTGCCGTAGGCCAGCGCCGCCACCGCCTGCGCGCCGCCTATTTTAAAAATACGGTCTACCCCGGCCACCTTGGCGGCGGCCAATATCGGCGCGGGTATCGCGCCGTCTTTCCCCGGGGGCGTCGTCATTACCAACTCGCTCACCCCCGCGATCTTGGCGGGGATGGCGTCCATCAGCACAGTGCTGGGGTAGCTGGCGGTGCCGCCCGGCACATACAGGCCCGCTTTTTCAATGGGGGTGTAACGCTGGCCCATCACCGTCCCTTTCGGGCCGGTCAGCATAAAGCCCTCGTGCAGCTGATGGCGGTGAAAACGCTCGATATTTTCTTTGGCAAGGCGCAGCGTCTCCAGATATGCCTCCTCCATAGAGGCATAGGCATCCTCGATCTCCTGCGTCGGTACCTCTAAAGCGTCCAGCTTCGCGCCGTCAAATTTTTCAGCATATTCCCGCAGGGCTTTATCGCCGTTTTCACGCACGTTTTTAATGATTTCATCCACAATGCCGTCCACGTTTTTTTCTTCTCTGATGTCCCGGCATAAGATCTCGTCTGCCGGTATCTCGGCAAGGCGGTACTGCCTGATCATATCTGTTCCTCCTTTTTCGCGGCGGCGGACAGCCGCTCCATCATCCGGCGGATCTCGCGGTTTTTGAACTGATAACTCGCGCGGTTGGCAATAAACCGCGCGCTGATGGGGAATATCTCGGCCAGCACCCGCAAATCGTTTTCTTTCAGGGTCTTTCCGCTCTCCACAATATCCACGATTACGTCTGAAAGGCCCAGCAGCGGCGCCAGTTCGATACTGCCGTTCAGTTTGATGATCTCGATCTCACGCCCTACCGACGCATAATATCGCTTGGCGATATTGACAAACTTGGTCGCCACCCGCAGGGTGCGGCCGGTATCCTCGATATAATCGTTTTTGCCCGCCACGCACATGCGGCAGCGGCCCAGGCCCAGGTCTAAAAGCTCATAC
>JAUNTE010000144.1 GCA_030538855.1 Oscillospiraceae bacterium | reverse complement strand
GAGAGGCCGTGACCCAGACCTCGCTGGAAAAAAATTTTGTATAGGGGGCAAATCGATATTTATAGGGGGCGGTCATGGTAAGTAAATGTTTGATGGTGATATGCTGTATCGTCTCTTCTCTTTTTTTGATTTGATAATGCGGAAAAAAATCGACCACTTTTTCGTCAGGACTTTTGAGATACCCTTTGTCAAAAGCGATGCCAAACAGCATGGATATGACGCTTTTGGTAACCGAAAAAACATGGATGGGCTCGTTTTTTGCGCATCCGTTAAAATAGCCCTCATAAGCGGTCCGGCCGTCTTTCAGCACGACGGCCCCGGCGATGTTGCCGCAGGTATTTTTGATTTTATTTTCTAAGGCTGTACTCTCTTCCTGCTTCATAGTGTCTTCAACCTCCGTTTTTATAATTTTTTTACCGGATAATAAACTTCTGTAATCAGCTCTTCTTCGCCGGAAACCTGGGACGGGTCTGTGACGTATACCTCAAACAGCGCCCCGGCGCAGGCATACCCCTTTTGCGCGGCCCACTGCGTCTGTTTTGCATAGACGGAGGACAGCAGGGCGTAGCTTCCTTTTGCCACTGTTTTTAAGCACAGCCCCGCCTTAAAGTCTCTTGTGCCCGTGACATACTCCCGGATGGGGACGGCAAACTCTGTATCCAGGCCGAAGGGCGTAAATTCATCGCTGTGAAACAAAACCATGGGGGGCGCGGCTATGGTCAGGCCCTCTTTTTGTATGCGGCCAAATAATTTTCCAAAGCAAAGGCCGTATTCATCAGAAAAATTACCGGTCTCAACCATCTTGCGCACCGAGAGCAGATACATGGGGGGAACTTCGGCCAGCTGTACGTCAATATCGTCCAGATAAGACATGATGGGCTTTCCCTCTTTCAGGTTTGAGATATCATGTTCCAACCGGTCCAGGCTTTTTTCACATTCGCGCAGATGCTTTTTGACAGCTTCTTTTTTTTGCGTGAGGGCGACAGCCAATTTTTCTTCGCTCCACACTTTTGGCGTTATGATCTGTTTGATCTCGTCCAGTGAAAAGCTGTAAGACTTCAGGCGGGTGATGAGCAGCATGGTTTCCAGCTGTTCGACGGCATAGTACCGGTAGCCGTTTTCAGGGTTGATTTCAGCGGGTAAAATAAGCCCTATTTCAGCGTAATATCTAAGGGTTTTGGCGGATACCTGGCATATTTTTGAAAATTCTCCGATGGATAACACGCATCATCACCACCACTTTCTCTTTCTTAAAGTATACGCCTTGCCGTAAGGGGAAAGTCAAAGGCGTTTTTTGAAGCGTGCTTTTTCGAGCCTGCTTTCTATCGAAAAGCTTAACGGGATATAAAATAGAAAGCAATACGGTATGAAGGCGAAACAAAACCGCCCCGCAGAATAGGGCGGCATATCCAAAGGCAAAGGTGCGGCGGCTATGGTAGGGCGTATTGGTAGGGCAAAAGGCCGGGACGTTTTTCTTTTACAAAAGAGGGCCGGGTGAAAAAGCCCTCAGCATTACAAGGGATGGGAAGGCTTTTGCAGCAAAACGTTTTTTCACCCGCGCGGCGGCAAGGGATAAAAAACGGCGTTTCTCTACCGCCAGTGTGGGATAGAGAAACGCCGCCGTTATGACATATTGCGTTTTTATCTTTTTTATGCAGCTTTCCGGCCAGTTTTGCTTGCACGGCCGGCCGCCTTTGAAAACCGTAAACCTGCGGGGGCCATACCAAGCCCTGCTCTTGATACCGGCAGGCCAGGGCTTTAAACCGCCCGGCCTTTTGATAAAAGGCTCAGGCCCTGCTTTTAAAACCCGCCGTCTGGGGCTGCGCCTCAGACGAGGACGGCAGCGCCGCCTTTGAAACAGAAAAGCTTTGCGCCGCGTCTGGTGCGTCGGCCGCTGCGGCCGCGCCGTCAACAATATTGGTGGAGTCTTCGGCGCGTTTTGCGTCCGCCGCACCGCCGTCTTTTTTGACATTTTCGGTTTTTTCGTCCTCTTTATTTTGGCTGCCGATGCCAAAGGTTTTTTGATTCTCCTGCATTTGCAGAAAAAGGGTGTCTTTTTTCGCCGTTTTTTTTCGGTGCCCCTTTTTTTCCTGCTCTTTTTCTTTTTCTTCTTCTATCCGCAGTTCAACCTCAGTAGGCAGGTCTTTATATTCAGCGGTACGGGTAAATTGACTATAGCTGTCGCCAACAGCGAGAAATTTCCATTTGGGGGTGATGATGTCGCCGCCGTTTTTCATGGCGGTTTTCATCTCACTGTAGATTTTTTGAGAATAGCGCATCCGCAGCCGCTGCACGTCGTCTTTGGTTTTGCAGCTTTTCAGTTCGCGCTCAAACTGCTCGCGTTCAGCCTGCACCTCTTTGGCTTTTTTGTAAAGGTCGGGTTTATTACGGCGCAGCCACTCCATCTCTTTGTTGCTGAGCTTTTGGCCGCGGTCAAGTTTGCCCTGAATAGAGACGATATTCATCGTTTTGCCGCGGTCGGGGTCCATCATAGCTTCGATCGTGCTTTTATCCCGTCTTTGTTTCTCCTCTGTCGGGGTAAGGCCTTTTTCTACCCGCAGCATGGCTTTTGCCTGGGTATAGACGCCGCGCGCATAGGCCTGTGCCGAACCGGCGATCATCGGAACGCTCATATGGCGCCTCCTTTCAGAAAATAACCCTTTATCGGGAGCTATTCTTTCATTTAATAACTCGACATAAAAAAGAGAAATTCAAGTGCCGGACCGCCAAAAAGCCCCGCCGCCGGTAAAAAGTGTATGCTTCGGGCAGGGACACAGCTTGGCTGGGCGAAAGAAAAGGAGGGGAAATTTTCGCCGTCTGACATTCCCGGCCAACCGGCAGATAAAAAACACCGCCCGGCTGTTTAGGAGAAAATGACAAAAAAACGGACGCTAAAAGCGTCCGTCAGGCGTTTTGAAAAATATTTAGAAAAAGGCGCCGCCGTAAACATAGCCGGAATGGCCCGAAGACCGCTTTTAAAATACCTGCCGGCAGCGGCAAAAGAGCTATTTTTCAGCCGGATGCTTTTTAAAACGGCGCAGGGCACCCAGTATTTTATCCTGAAGCAGAATACAAACCAGCGCTGCGGCCCCTGTTATGGCAAAAACGATCACCGCTTCTGTCCAGCGGCCGTCCAAAGCCGCGTCGGCGGCGTAGGTAGAGGTAAAAATAGACGGGATACGCGCCACGGTAGAGATGGAAAAGAAAGCGAGCGGACGTACCGGAAGAAAAGGCCCGAGATAGGTCAGGATATCCTTTGGCGTGCCGGGGATAAAAAAGAGCAGAAAAAGCAGGATCTTGATATGCTGCGGATCACGCAGAAATTTATATTTTTCCAGCTTCTTTTCGTCGATACTTTTGGCGCCGAAGGCTTTCACGGTGAAGTAGATCAGCGCCGTGCCGATCAGCGCCCCAGCCATACAGACGGCAAGGCCGCCAAAGGCGCCGAATAAGACGCCGCCGCACAGCTCGATCGGTTCTCCGGGGATGACGGCCACGATCATCTGCAAAATTTGCAGGGCCAAAAAGGCAAGGATACCGGGTACGGGGTTTTCACGCACATAGGTGATAAACGCGTCCCGGGCCTCGGGCTTTGTGATAATGTCAGAGATCTGCGGCCAGTAATATACCGTCACGCCCGCCAGCGCGGCGATGAGCGCCCCGCCCAGCGCCCAGCGCAGCACTTTTTTTGTTTTTGCCTGCTTCACAAGCGTCTCTCCTTTTTCAGGGCTTTACCTGTAAAACGAGGCGCACCCCGCTAAAGCTTCAAGAGGAGGTATTGGGGCTGTTGGCAAAGCCGCCCCTTAAAAAAACTTCAGTATTCCATCTCAGCATATTTTACGAAAACCTCCGGGGATACCTCCGGTATCCCCGGCAGCTTCTGTTTCATCTGCCGAAAAAGCGCTCTTGCTTTTTACGAATCCTGGGTTGTCAAAGCCCCAGGTATTCTTCTAAAGAAAGGCCGTCCTTCATTATTTCAGCAGCCGCTTTTTTACCCACATAGCGGTAATGCCAGGGCTCATATACAACGCCGGTAACGTCCTCTTTGCCCTTTGGATACCGCAGGACAAAGCCGTATTCGGCACAGTGTTCATAAAGCCATTGAAATTGGGGCGTCTCTTCAAAATCCTGCGTCAGGTCGTTATGGCCGACATACCAGTCGCCGCTGACAATATCGGCGGCAAGGCCAAGATTGTGCTCACTGGTGCCGGGCCGGGCCACCCAGGTGGCGGCCTGCGCCTCGGCCTCGGCCTGGGTAAGCCCCTGATCTAAATAATATTGTACCTTGCGCTGATAAAGACCCTTTTGATAGCTGACGCTGCGGTAACCCGACACCAGGTGCAGGGGATAGCCCGCGGCTTTGGCGTCGGCCATCATGGTTTCTAAGTAATCTGCGGCGCGTACGTCAAATTCTTTCTCATAACCGGATATTTTTCGTGTCTCGACGGTAAAGCTTTCAGGCAGCACATGGCCGCTGTTGACCAGCGTAAGCTCCCACGAAGCAGAGGCGGCCGCACTGGCCGCCTCGCTGTTACCGGAATCCACTGAATTTGCGCCGCTCATGTCCGAGTCTCCGGGCAGGATGCCGCTGCTTGCCGTCATATCACTGTCGTCAGGCAGATTGCCGCCGGGCAGGCTGCTGTCATAAACGCCGGACATGTCGGAAGGATCCGTCATTGAGGAATCCATCACTGAAGAATCTTGAAGAGAGGAATCCATCATCGAGGAGGACCCGGACATGGTGGAGCTGGCCGTACTCATCGAGGAGGACGCGCTGTCGCCGCCGAAGCAGCCGGTCATGAGCAGCGACGTGATCAAAACGGCCGCCAATACTACACTGCATTTTTTCAACATGGTTTAAATCCCCTTTATTGTAAATTGCCGGTCAGCGCCATCACCGCGCTCAGCACCGCAATGGGGGCGGTCTCGCACCGCAGGATACGCGGCCCAAGGCTGACGCTTTCACCGCAGACGGCTTTTGCCGCCGCGGCTTCTTCATCAGAAAACCCACCTTCGGCGCCGGTCACGATGGCGATGCGCTCAGCGCCCGCCAGCCGGCTATGTAGGGGAACGGCGGAACATGCCGCCTCATAACAAAAAAGAACGGTATCATAATCGCCAAGCCGCCCCAGCAGCTGCGGAAAAGAAAGAGGCAGGCCCACCTCGGGGATGCGGCCGCGGCCGCTTTGTTTTGCGGCCTCATAAGCGATCCGGTTATACCGCAGGTTCTTTTGTTCTTCTTTTTTAGGGGCGGCGACGCAGTACCGGCTGAAAAAAGGGACGATATGCGCGGCCCCCAGCTCTACCGCTTTTTGGACGATCCATTCCAGTTTATCCGCTTTGGGATAGCCCACGTATAGCGTAACCGAAACCGACGGCTCTGATACGCTGAGAGTTTTGGAAATAACTTCCAAGCAAACTTCCTCGGGGGATATGGCGGTCACCCGCGCCTCATAATCATACCCCTGCCCGTCGCAGACCGTCAGGGCCGTGCCGGGTGCGGTACGCAGCACCTGACAGAGATGGCGCGCGTCCGCCCCGCGGATAAAGGCTTTTTC
>JAUNTE010000143.1 GCA_030538855.1 Oscillospiraceae bacterium | reverse complement strand
CAGCCTTGTCAATCATATTTTAGGCGAAGAGCGTATGATCGTGGCGGATGAGGCCGGTACGACCAGAGACGCGGTGGACATGGATGTGGACAACGAATACGGAAAGTTCACCTTTATCGATACGGCGGGTTTGCGGCGGCGCAGCCGGGTAGAGGACGGCGTGGAACGCTACAGTGTGATCCGCAGCCTTGCGGCGGTAGAGCGGGCGCGCGTGTGCGTGATTATGATCGACGCACTGGAGGGCTTTACCGAACAGGATTCAAAAATTGCGGGCTATGCTCATGAGCAGGGAAAAGCCTGTATTATTGCCGTTAATAAATGGGACGGCGTGGAAAAAGATGATAAGACGATGGACGTGATGCGTAAAAAGCTGCAAAACGATTTCAGCTTTATGAGTTACGCGCCTATCATTTTTATCTCGGCAAAAACCGGGCAGAGGCTGGAACGCCTTTTTGAACTTATCAAATATGTGGATACCCAAAACGCGCTGCGCGTGACGACAGGTATGCTTAATGATTTGCTTGCCCGCGCCACGGCGCGGGTGCAGCCGCCCAGCGATAAAGGTAAACGTCTGAAAATATATTATATGACGCAGGTTTCTACACGGCCGCCAACATTTGTGGCCTTTATCAATTCAAAAGATCTGTTTCATTTTTCTTATGAAAGATATTTGGAAAATCAAATTCGGGAAACTTTTGGCCTTGAGGGAACGCCAATACGCATTTTGTCAAGAGAACGGGGAAAAAAGGAATAAAAGAGGGGGCGGTCATCATGACTTGGCAGATTATTGCCGCAGGGATTTTAAGCTGTGTGCTGGGGTATCTGCTTGGTTCGCTGAGTTTTGCGGTCATCATCAGCAAATGTGTTTATCATAAAGATGTGAGAGAGTTTGGCTCGGGCAACGCCGGTATGACCAACATCCTGCGTACCTTTGGCAAAAAGGCCGCCGCTTTTACGCTTTTGGGCGACATGGCAAAAGGGACGGCCGCCGTTTTGCTGGCAAGGGCGCTGTTTCAGCTTATCGCGCAGACCGATTCGGTTTACGGGGCTTATTTAGCAGGGATATTTGCGCTTTTGGGCCATTTGTTTCCGCTTTACTTCCATTTTAAAGGCGGAAAAGGCGTAGCTGTCGGGGCGGGTACCATTATCGGCACCGAACCATGGGTAGTATTGGCCTTGATCATTATTTTTTTGATCGTGGTATGTGTTACCCGTATTGTCAGTTTATCCAGTATCGTTGTGGCGGCGCTGTATCCCGTGCTGACTTACCTTTATTATTGGCTGCTGCCTACCGGCCCGATAGCGTGGCTGTGTGCGCTGATGGCGGCGGTGATGGGGGGCATTGTCATTTTTATGCACCGGCAGAACATCAAACGGCTGCTGAACGGCACCGAGTACAAGTTTGGACAGAAAAAAGCGGAAGAGAAAGCCAGGCGGGAGGCCGGGACGAAAAGTGAGTGACCGGCTCGGGGTAAGCGGTGACTCTCTGTTCGCCGTCTGCCCCTGTGCATAAACCGTATAGACAGCGGCATATCTTTGCCTTGAGGTGGGAAAATGGATATTTTAGAAATTTTAAAAGCCATTCTATTTGGCATTGTAGAGGGCGTGACCGAGTGGCTGCCCATCAGCAGCACAGGGCATATGATTTTGCTGGACAATTTTGTCTCGCTCAATGTCAGCGCTGAATTTTGGGATATGTTCGAGGTCGTCATCCAGTTGGGCGCAATTTTCGCCGTCGTGGTATTATTTTGGAAAAAAATATGGCCCTTTGGTTATCAGGAGAAAATAATCTTTAAAAAAGATATTTTTTCGATGTGGCTGAAGATTGTAGTGGCCTGTATCCCGGCGGCCGTCGTCGGCCTTTTGTTTGACGACAAGATCAACGAGCTGTTTTATAATTACATCACGGTGGCGCTGGCGCTGATCGTTTTTGGCGTGGCGTTCATCCTGATCGAAAATCACAACCGTGGGCGTCAGGCGAAAATCAGCGCCTTGTCTGAAATCACATATAATACCGCCCTGCTGATTGGGTTTTTTCAGCTGATAGCCGCGGTTTTTCCGGGAACTTCACGTTCGGGCGCGACGATCGTGGGGGCGCTGCTGATTGGGGTGTCCCGTACCGTAGCGGCGGAATTTACATTCTTTTTGGCCATTCCAACCATGTTTGGGGCCAGCCTTTTAAAAATCGTCAAGTTTGGTTTTGATTTTACCGGCGGCGAATTGGTGATTCTGCTGGTTGGTATGGTAACTGCGTTTATTGTTTCCCTTCTCGTCATCCGCTTTTTGATGAACTATATCAAAAAGCACGATTTTAAACCCTTTGGATGGTATCGTATCGCACTGGGCACGGCTGTGCTTATTTATGGGCTGATATCTATGGCTTGAAAACGTTTTTATCACTTTTGCAATATTTAAAAATATCCGCCGTATATGGCGGATATTTTTTATTGTGGAGCAGCGCGCTTTCCTAAACGTGCGCGTCGCGCAGGGCAAAAAATAAACCTTGGAACTTCAGCCGCAGCGTTTTTCGTTCTCGGATATTTTTTATTGCGGCATAATAAAAAACAACTGCTTTCAATGGCCTCGCTCTCGCCGCTGCGCGGTAATCGGATGAATGGCCGAAAAATAGCCTCCGCTGGGCTGCAGCTGTTTTGATTTGCGTAACCACGCGCTCTTCTAAGCGCGTATGATAAAAGAACAAACCTTAGCCGCGGCGTTTTTAGTATCCTAGGCTATTTTGTGAAAAAATGTAATATATAGTTGACAAAAAATAAAATATATTTTACAATGTGTTTCATAAAAGGAGAAGGTAATGACTAAAAATTTTACTTTAAAAGCGGCGCGGGCCGCCAAAGGGATGACGCAGCAAGAACTTGCGGAAAAGACAGGCGTGTCACGGCAAACGATCAATGCAATAGAAAAAGGCGATTACAATCCGACGATCCGGTTATGCATCGCCATATGCAAGGCGCTGGACAAAACTTTAGATGAATTGTTTTGGGAGGAATAAATATGTCTGCCGAAAAACAGATGGATGAACGGCAAAAACAATTATATTATCGGTATCATTATCACGCGTTTTATATGTTGGCTGGTTTGTGTATCATTTTAGCGGTGCTTTGGCTGCAAAAGCTGATCCCGATTTCTGAAGGGAATTTCGCTTACTTTATATTATTTTCGCCGTTGCTGCCTTGCGGCTATCTTTTTTTTCGGGAGGCAAAATCACAGCTTTTGACACAGCGGGAATGCAAACAAAACTTTTTATTCAGCGTTTTATGGCTGGCCTTGATTGTTTCGTCCAACCAAACGATGTGGCTGCGTATAGTGACTTTGCTGTACTGTGTGTGTTTTGTTGGCGTAAATATATGGGCGTTTTGCAGATTGAAGAAAACGGCAGGTGAGGAAGAAAAAGAATTGGTCAGGGTCTCGTGCGGAGACAAGGAAAAATACTGCGCGGAATGGAAAGAAGCCAAAGCTTTTTTAAAAGAATGCTGTCATCGCGGCCGGCCGCAGGAAATTGTATTGCAGGGCGTGGAGACAACGCAATATTTAAAGCTTTTTTATACGGCCAAGGGCGTTTGCGTACAATTTTTTGAGGACGAAGAAAAGCACGGGTTTCAAGCTTTTACAAAAGGCAGGGGAAAGGGAACCGTAGGATATGAGAAGGGAATAAAAACATTTTTTCCATCCAGCGCGCTGCTCTCTTTTCATCAAGCGATCAGCTGTGCAAAAAGCTTTTTTACAACAAAAAGCCTGCCCGACAAGGGGGAATGGCACGAAATATAAAATTTTCTTATCAAAAAATAATAAGCACGCTGCTATACAATAAAATAGAAAAGCTGCGCATATAAAAACGAGGCCGGGTGAAAATACCGGCCTCGCTTTTACACTTTTATATTTGTTATATTCCATGGCTGCAGCTTCCGCAGCCGTGTTCTCCGCACGCATGGGCGCCGCTTGGCTCACCATCATGATGGTGGCAGTTCGGCTGTGCGTTGGGCAGGACAGAACCATTTAAAAAACCGGTTAAAGCGTCTTCAACGCGGCCCGTGACGCCCGCGTAAACCGAGATACCGGCGTTTTGCAGGGCCGATACCGCGCCTGAGCCGATACCGCCGCAGATCAGTACCTGAACGCCCTGCTGCTGTAAAAACGCGGCCAGCGCGCCATGCCCGGCGCCGTTGACGTCCATCAAGACTTTTGAGAGCAGATCACTTTTTTCAACCTCGAAGAAGGTAAAGGTTTTGGTATGGCCAAAATGCTGAAATACCATACCGTTTTCGGTTGGGACGGCAATTTTCATATCGCGCACCTCGTTTTATCTTGTCTTACAGGTTTTTCAGCCGTTCAGCAGTTTCCGCCAGCCAGTCGCCTTCAAAATCCTCCAGCCTGCCTTGGTCGCACAGGGCGGTAAGCGCAGGGTCTATCGGCAGTTTGGCCAACACCGGAAGCTTTTCTTTTGCGGCGATTTCGTCCACATGGCTTTCACCGTAAAGTTTGATTTTTTTGCCGCAGTCAGGGCAGGTGAGATAGCTCATATTCTCTATAACGCCAAGAACGGGGATGTTCATCATCTTAGCCATTTTCACGGCTTTGCTCACGATCATGCCCACAAGTTCCTGCGGGCTGGTCACCACGACGATGCCGTCGACAGGCAGGCTTTGAAAAACGGTGAGGGGAACGTCGCCCGTCCCCGGGGGCATATCCACAAACATATAATCAACGTCCTGCCAGATGACCTCCTGCCAGAACTGTTTGACGCTTCCGGCGATGATAGGCCCTCTCCAGACCACGGGGTCGGTCTCGTTATCCAGCAGCATGTTGACGCTCATGATTTTGACGCCCAATTTGGCTGTTTCAGCGGGCCAGCAGCCAAGCTCATCCACTACGGCGCGCCCGTGAATGCCAAACAGGCGGGGGATAGAGGGCCCGGTGATGTCCGCGTCCAGTACGGCGGCATGATAACCGCGTTTTGACATGGCCACCGCCAACAGGCCGGATACCAGGCTTTTGCCGACGCCGCCTTTTCCGCTGACGACGCCGATCACTTTTTCGATACGGCTTAATTCATGGGGCTTTTCACGCAGGTCCTGCGGGGCTTTGCGGGAATCGCAATTTTGCTGGCAGGAACTGCAGTCGTGCGAACAGGCTTCACTCATGATGTGACACTCCTTTGTTAAATGACATAAAAACAGTATAGGTTTCACAGGAGAATTTGTCAATCCGTCCCTTGCTTTGAAGCAGAAAAAAAGCCTATACTGTACTTGCACATTGATTATTTTATGCAGATGTTGTAAAATAATAAAGTTATCTGGCACAATCTACGGCAGAAAGCCTGGTGAAGAGATGCTGTCAAATTTAAAAAAAGAATTGCGGCGCCTGATGCAGCGTTATCGCAAGCTGATCTTGGTGCTTGTCGATATTTTTGGCGTTGGTTTTTCATATATCGTTACATGGATGCTAATTGCGGGACGGTCGGAAATGACCAAATATACCAGCGTTATGGTAGCGAGTTGTTTTTTCTTTATTTGCTGTTTTGTTGTGATCTACAGCGTGATGGGCATGTACGACAGCCTGTGGCGTTATGCAGAAATTGTAGAGTTTTTCAGGTTTTGTGTGGCGGCGGTGCTGG
>JAUNTE010000142.1 GCA_030538855.1 Oscillospiraceae bacterium | reverse complement strand
GTCACAAAACGTACATGGTAACTTTTCAGCGAGGTGAGCCGCGACATACCCTGCAAAAAATAGGCGGCCTTGCCGAAAAGATTTTTAAAATCCTGCGGGGTGGAATAGGAGACGTCGGTAAACGCGCCAAAAGCCGCTACATAGGTAAAATAACGGTGATCGAACGTGCCGATGTCACAATCAAACACGCTGCCGTTTACCACAACGCCGGCGGCTTCTAAAATGTTATTGCGCGGCAGGCGCAGGCTGAAAGCAAAATCATTTACCGTACCCGCGGGGATATAACCGAACAAACTGTCCGGGCTGTGGCGAAGGATACCCGTGACTGCTTCATTTAAGGTACCGTCTCCGCCGCAGGCTACCAACAGGTCGTAATCGTCCGCGTTGGTACGGATGATCTCAGGCAGTTCTCCGGTGCGCTGGGTGGTGCGTACCGTCACGTCATAACCGCCTTTTACAAGAAGATCGACAAGGGATAAAAACTGATTTTGCAGGGTGCCTTTTCCCGCATGGGGGTTGACCATCAGCAAAAGCCGCTCTCTTGCAGGGAGGCGGTCAGGCCCTTTCAGCCGGGATGCATATTCCTGATAAAATACATGAAGCCTGCCATGATAGTTTTTTCGCCAGGGCTTATTTTTGCCGCAGTAGTGTACGATGGCCGAGTGCGCCCGTATCTCTTCAAGCGTCAGCCGCTTTTCAGATTTAGCGGAGGTTTGAGAGAGGAGATAGACGCGTTCCGTCATGTTGAAACGCTTTGCGTCGATCAATAAAATTTGGTTGCCATAGAGCGAGCTGATAATGTCCTGATCAGGCAGAAACAGACGATAACGATATTTTTCAATATAGTCGAACACCTGCTGCATATCCTGTACCTTGCGCAGAAGGGCCAGATTCATCAAAATAACGCCTGAATTGATATACGGCCCGTTTTCAGGAAAGGCGAGGCGTATCTCGTTCAATTTGCGCATGGCCGCGCGGATATGGGTGGCGGCGGCAAATAAGTTTCCCTCAAAATCCATATGATAAAGTTCATCGAGGGGGTTGATCACAACAATGTCAGGGTCAAGATAGAGAATGCGGTCCAGCTGTTCCGGCAGGTATTGCGCCGCAAAGATGCGGTAATACATTTCACGGGGATACCGGCGGGTGACTGGGGCGTTTTCAAGCTGTTCATCCGACAGGCGGATGGGAAATAACGTCAGATTTTCTGTTTCAACCGTTTTACGAAGCTGGGCCAGCTCTTTTGATGAAAGCGAACTGTGGGCCAGATATACATGGATCTCTGTGCCGGGGTGCTGGCAGGATAACGAATAGAGCATGACGGTAAGCGGATGCAGATAATTGGCGTCCACTGTGACGAGAATATTCAATAAATCTCCTCCTTTGCCATTTTTTATCATAAAAGCTTTTGCGGGGAAAGTCAACGTGCCAAAAACCAGGTGTTTAATAATTAACAATTTGCTCATAAATTATTTTAGAAATTCGGGTGATAGCGTGCGCGCGGCAGGATATACTGAAATAAGAGTGCGGAAAGGAGGAACGATATGGCATTGGATATGATCGCGTCTATTAAGTTTTTGCAGTATCTACATAAGCTGTTGGACGGAGAGCGGGAGACCATCCTTCGTTATCCTTATACGCCGCAGAAGCCGCGCCCGCATATCAGCGGATTAGGGGAACGGCTGGAGCGCTGCAGCCTGCGCGAAGCGGGGGTGAGCGCGGTGCAGCTGGAAGGTTTTTTTAAAAAGCTTTGCGGTCGCTATGGGGTTGGTGCGCATAATATCTTGCTTTGCCGCCACGGAAAAGTGTTTTGTAAGGCGGGCTGGGCCCCCTATAGCCCGGACGTATGGCATGTTACGCATTCTTTATGCAAAAGCGTGACGGGGACGGCCATAGGCCTGCTGATCGGGGAAGGGCGCCTGACGCTGAACGACAAAGCGGGCGACCTGCTGGACGGTAAAATGCCGTTTCTTGCTTCAACCAATATTCGTTCGGTTACGGTGCGCGATTTACTGATGATGAGCAGCGGTGTGCAGTTTAAAGAGACCGGTTCGATATTAGAGCCGCTGTGGAGCAAAGCGTTTTTCAGGGCCCCGCAGGAGTTTGAGCCGGGGACGCGTTTTGACTATAACAGCATGAACAGTTATCTGCTGGCCTGTATCGTGCAAAAGGTGACAGGTATGGGGCTGATGGATTATTTAAACGTCCATCTTTTTCAGCCGATGGGCATTCGTGATGCGGCATGGGAAAAAAGCCCTGAGAATATCGAAAAGGGCGGGTGGGGGATGTACCTGCTGCCGGAAGACGTGGCAAAGCTGGGGCTTTTATATCTGCAAAAAGGAAAGTGGCACGGAAAACAGCTTTTGCCGCAGGTATGGACGGAAGAGGCAACCACGACGCAGATCACCGGGCAGGACAATGACCGGCTGATCGAATACGGCTACCACATTTGGACGCGGCAAAGCGACGGCATGTTTCAATTTAACGGTATGTTTGGACAATATATGGTGGCTTATCCAAAATGGGATATGATTGCCGTAATGAATTCAGGAAACGCGCACCTGGATACCCATGCGTTTGCTTTAGACTGTATGGATGAGTTTTTTGCCGGCGGCAAGATATTTCAGCGTGAAAATGCCATGCGGGAAACGGCGGCCGCCCACCGGCTTGGACGGACGCTTCAGCATCTGAAATTTGAAGAGCCCTATGCCTTTCGCACAGGGCCTGCGGATAAAGAACTGGCCTTGTTCGCCCAGGGGCTGCTGCATAAAACCTATGTTTTTTCAAAAAATACGACAGGGCTGCTTCCGCTGGTGCTGCAATGCATGAATGGAAATTTCAGCCGCGGCCTGCAGGAGCTTACTCTGCACGACGGCTGGCTGGAATGGAAGGAAAGCGATGAAACCTACCGGCTGCCGTTTGCCGCAGGAGAGATAAAAAAATGCACGCTTTCTTTTCACGGTGAAGAATATTTGACGGCGGTGACCACAGAATTTTTGCGGGATGAAAACAGGGAACTATATTTAAAACTGCGGCTTTGTCTGCTGGAGACCTCCAGCTCGCGCTGGATAAAGATTTACCAAAAGCCGGACGGCCTATGGATGATCTGCGGGGAAGAGCCGGGCTTTGCCGCCATTGTGAATATGGTGCTGCCGCCCCAAAACAGCCAGGAGGCTTATGCCGAGGCAAAGGATATGGGGTATGCAAAATATAAGCTGCGCCAGCTTTTTCAGCCTACCCTGTACGGCAAAGAAAAAACATAAAAAGACATAGGAGAAACAGACATAAAATGAGTAAAAAATCCCCGCAGCCGTTTTGACTGTGGGGATTTTTAGCTGCCGCCATTGTAAAAAAACTGCCTTTCAGCTGGGTATGGCCCATGGAAAGGACAAAGGCTTGACACCTGATAAACCAACGTGCTTTTATTGCAGAAGAAAACCACCGGCACGGCCGGTGGTTTCAAAGCTTTTGTTATGCCCCAAAAAATATCCGAACGAAGTGAAGAACTGTTAAAAAATTGGTAGAAAAATAAAAGTTGGCATTGCAACGGCAAACAGGGGGAAGACCTTATCGCTGTTTTAATAGCAGGAGGGCACTCTATGCAAGCAAAAGGGATATGATGAGTCTATAGGCTCCGCTGGTAATAAGCCCCAAAGGGGCTTGTGCAAACCACCGGCTGACGATGCTGTGGGGCCTGCCGCCCGGGAGATGCGGGGTCAGTGCTCTTTCATCGCGCGCTCCATATCGCGCTTTGCGTCGCGTGAAGCCGCGTCCGCCCGTTTGTCATATAGTTTTTTACCCTTACACAGCCCTACCTCAACTTTAACGCGCGGCCCCTTAAAATAGAGCTGAAGGGGAATGAGGGTAAGGCCCTGTGTTTTGAGCTGCTGTTCCAGCCGGACAACCTCTTTTTTGTGTACCAGCAGACGGCGCGGACGCAGCGGATCACGATTGAAAATATTGCCTTTTTCATATGGACTGATATGAGCGCCCAAAAGATAAAGTTCACCGTGATTGACGTCGATCCAGGAATCTTTTAAATTTACCGCCCCGTTGCGGATGCTTTTGACCTCGGTGCCCACCAGTTCAATGCCGGCTTCCAGCGCCTCCAGCACAAAATAATCATGGCGCGCTTTTCGGTTTACCGCTATTGTTTTATTTTCCTGCATAAAAACGCCCCTCTCACGGCAAAGAATAAAAACAGGGACAGACATGCGTCTGCCCCTGCCTATTTTAAAAGATTGCGGGTCGATTGTCAAGAAAAGCGACAAATCATACCTTGAAAGTCATGGGATCTGCGCCTTTCGATTCCTCAGACACAAAAGCGTCAAATTCATAATCATTGCCCGGCAGCACCGCGTTCAAAATAATGCCGGCAAGCGCGGCGATGGCAAGGCCGGAGAGCGTCATGCTGTATTCAGGAGAGAAGGCGATGGTAATGCCGCCCACAGCGTTGAAGCCCAGCGCGCTTACCAGAATAACGGCCGCGATGATCAGATTGCGCGATTTGGTGAAATCCACTTTGCTGTCAACCATATTGCGCAGGCCGACGGCCGAGATCATACCGTAGAGAACAAATGAAATACCGCCGATAATGGCGGCGGGGATGGTTTGGATGGCCGCGCCGATCTTGGGGAAGAAAGAGAGCACAATGGCGAATACCGCCGCGATACGGATGACTTTGGGGTCGTATACCTTAGTGAGGGCGAGAACGCCGGTGTTTTCACCATAGGTGGTGTTGGCGGGGGCGCCTAAAAAGGCCGCAAGGCTGGTGGCAAGGCCGTCGCCCAAAAGCGTTTTGTTGAGGCCGGGGTCAGCCAGAAAGTTTTTGCCGCAGGTAGCGCTTACCGCCGCGACGTCGCCGATATGCTCCATCATGGTGGCAAGCGCAATGGGCATGATGGTGATGATGGAACTAAGGACCTGCGGATCGCCGAAGTTCAGGTTGGCGAAAGCTTTGGGGTTGAGCGCAAGGCCGAACCAGCCCGCATCATGGATAGGCTGAAAATCGACGGCGCCGATACACAGCGCGACGAGATAGGATGCCGCCAGGCCGATAAGGATAGGCAGGATCTTGACCATACCCCGCCCCCAGATATTGCAGGCAATGATTACCGCAAGGGCGATAAAGGCCAGCAGCCAGTTGTGCTGACAGTTATCAATGGCGTTGGGGGCCAAGATCAGCCCGATGGAGACGATGATAGGGCCGGTGACCACAGGCGGGAAAAAGCGCATGATCTTTTTGACGCCGAACAGGGTGATAAGGCCGCTGAGCAGCAGATAGACCAGCCCTGCAAACAAAACGCCTGTACAGGCGTAGGGAAGCTTTTCCACATTTGGGACGCCGTCCATCAGCGGGGCAACCGCCCCATATCCGCCCAGAAACGCGAAGGAAGAACCTAAAAAGACCGGTACTTTTCCCCTCGTGATAAGATGGAACAGCAGGGTGCCGATGCCGGCCATCAGCAGGGTAGTAGAGACGTCCAGCCCTGTAAGAATGGGGACCAGCACCGTTGCGCCAAACATGGCAAAGGTATGCTGCAGCCCCAGAATGACCATGCGGGGGACGCCGAGTTTTGTGGCGTCCTCAATGCCGTTTTCACCGAGGATGATTCTGTTTTCCGCGCTTTTGGTTTTCTTCATAAAGATAAGACCTCCTCATTTTTTCGTATGATCGGGTATCGCTTAAAAATAAC
>JAUNTE010000141.1 GCA_030538855.1 Oscillospiraceae bacterium | reverse complement strand
CCTGTCAAAGGCGGCGTCAGCCTCAACGCGCAGGATTTCAGGCAGGCGCTGGGCCTGCGCAGCTGTGATTTCACCATTGAATACGGCGACGGACGGTTTATCATCACTACCAAAGGCTATGGACACGGCGTGGGCATGAGCCAGACCGGCGCAAACCTGATGGCGCTGACCGGAAAGACCTACCAAGAGATATTGGCCCACTATTATCCCGGCGCCGTTTTGTCAGAGGCGGCCTGACGGCGCCCCTTTTTTGAAAGGCAAAAAAGGGGCGCGGCCCGTCCGCTGTACAAAAACATCAGGCCGTTTTCACCTTTTTATTTTATTGCCGTCTTTCACTTTTTCTGCCTATAGGGGGCAAATATCCCTTTCCGGCAATTTCTCTCCCGCTATTTGTACCGTCACCCACATCACACAACTTTTTAAAGCCCATGAAGACGCAGTGCGCTCCATGGGCTTTTTATGGTCCGACGCTATTCTTTCAGCCTGGGCCGTATGTCCGGCAGGGCATAGGCTACAGCCCGGCAAGGCCTTTCGCACAGCCCATGGCCGTCCCCGCTTTGCCAAACGTGCCGCGCCGCGGGCCGTACGTTCCCCACCGGTTTTCAATCCGCCAACGGCAATATTCTTCCGCGCTGCGGCAGGCGTTCCCCGCTTTGTCCCGCCAATATCCACGCGATCTCCGCCGTGCCGCTGTGCGTCAGCAGCATCCGGTCATACTCGTTATTTTTCTGCCACTCGTCCTGTGTAAGGCCCTCCTGGTCTTTATAGCGGCGCCACCCTTTGGTGTGATCGTGGGGCAAAAGGCCGTTTTCAGCCATAAAATGCCCCGCCGCGTATGTCAGGGCGTCTTCAAACGGCTTCAAATATTTTTTTGCCGCCGGTTTGTCGTACCCGGCCAGCGCCTCATAACCCTCGGCCAAAATCGCCATAAACCAGTCAAAATCCGTATAGTAAGCCGGTTTTTCCGCCGTGGCCGGGCACAAAAAGGCTTCATGGGCCGCCTTTGCGGCGGCCAGCACGTCGGCGTAACAGGCTTCATCCCGGGTGACGTCATACAGATACAGCCCGGCAAGAAGCATACTGCCGGTATTGTAAGAGTACAGGTCTTTATTCACCTCTCCGGCAAGCCTTTTGCCGTCCTTCAGCAGGGTATGCACCCCGTTGTAATAAATTTTTGTCACAGGGTCCTGCACAGTTTTGCAAAACGTATAAAACTGGCGCGCCCAATCCAGATACCCTTCTTCGCCCGTCAGCCGGTACAGCATGGCGCTGACGATACTGCCGCAGGCATTGGCTGAGAGGCCGCGTTCCAGCTCCTGCACGGTGCCGTGTTCCGTCAGGCCGTTTTCATTCCACACAAGGCCGCCCAGCGCCCCGTTCCATCCGGTATATACATAGGCCGCCACCCGGCGCGCCTCGGCCAGATAAAACGCGTCGCCAAAGGTCTCGTAGGCAAACAGATAATTGCGCGCCACCCAGATATTGTCGTCAAAAAAGCAGGGCCCGTGTCCCCCATCCGGCGCGTCTCCCCGTTCAGAGTGATATTTTACCAAGCCGTCTTTCAGCGGCTTTGAGCGATAGTATAACAGGCCTTCCAAAAGCCCGCGGTAAACGGGCTTTAAGTCCTCTTCGGTACGGCAGGCGTGGTACAGCATACCGGTGGCCGCAAAATAGCCCCACAGATAACTGTCTTTACGGTCGTCCGCCCGCACCGGCGCGTATTCACGCAGGCAGTTCCTCTCTCTGTCGTAAAAGTTGTTCAGCACCGCCTGCGTAAGCCGCCGGGGCAATGTTTTGTCCATTTGCCTTCTCCCTTCTATCGCACATAGGCGCGCAGCACCATACATGCGCCGTCCAATGGCTCCATCACAAATTCCTTCACGGCCGCCGGCAGGATAAACGTCTCGGCATAGTGGGCTTCAAACGGCTCAAACGCGCCGCAGGGCGATGAGATCACCACGCCCCGGCCCTCCACTACGTTGCACATGCTCACGCTGCCCGCGCAGTCAAACGTCTGCGCATTTGAAAGGGTATACCGGCGGGTCTCGATAAATTCCCGTTCATGCAGGCCGGTGCGCACCTCTGAAAAGCCCGGTCCTTCACGCAGCGTCTCAAACCGGTTCACCAAATTTTCGCGCACCCAGCTCTCGGTGCGGTCCCACTGGATCACCTTTTCACCATGGCCGATATGTACGGGGCGGGGTTTTCCGTCCAGCCCCAGCCGTCCCCAATCCCACAGCTTAAAGGTAAAGATATACGGCGTGGCGCTCACCTCCAGCACCATGGTATTTTTGCCCGAGCAGTGTACCGTCCCGGCCGGTATCAGAAAATGGTCGTGTTTTTTTGCCGGCCACCGGTTCACATACTGTGCGGCGTCAAAGGGTGCGCCACCGCTCTGTGCCTCTTTCAGCTCCCGTATCATGCGGGCGCCGTCCACCCCTTCGCGCAGGCCCAAATACACTACCGGGTCTTCTCCGCAGTCGAGGATATAATAACTCTCGTCCTGGGTATAGTGCATACCAAAGGTGTGCTGGATATATTCCGTCAGGGGATGTACCTGCAAAGAGAGGTTCTGCCCCCCCATCGTATCGAGAAAATCGAACCGGATGGGAAATTCATCGCCAAAACGCGCGTGCACCCGGCGGCCCAAAAGCCGCTCAGGGCGGTAAAACACCACGTCCACCGCGGGAAATTCCATCCGCACATCGCCAAAGCGCATAAAAATACTGTTTTCTTCCGGCACGCCGTCAAACGCCCACGCATAGTTCGGCTCGCGGTCTGAAAGGCCGCACACCTCTTTCATCCACTGCCCGCCCCATACCTCGGGGGCGTAATAGGGCACCAGACGAAAGGGCTCTGAGGCAAATTTGCGCAGCCCTGTGCGAAAGCCCGCGCCGCACACCAGTTTAGGGGTTTGCGGCAGTACGGTGTCCATCCAAAAATCCGCCGTCTCAAGCAGGCGGCGTTTTTGGCGGTCAGCCATCCGCCATTCCACAAAAAAGCCCTGTTTGAATTTGCGCAGCCTGTCCTCTCCGGCGTTGTCCGTCTTCCAGTTGGGCATCCCGGCGCGATAACGGCACTGCAGTTCCCATCTTGGCATATCGCAGTACACCAGCACGTCGCCCCGCGTCACCAGTGACGCGCCCACGCCGTATACAATGCGCAACCCCGCGCCCCCTGCCACTTTGCCGCGCATTTCGCGCAGCTTTTCTTCCTCAAAAACGTCCTCATACCGCAGGGTGTTCATAATGCCGAAAACCCGGTCATCGGTGAGAAAGGGGTCGATACGGGCATGGTATCCTTCGTCTGACAGCGCGCACGCCTCGGCGTCGTACAAAGCGCCGCCCAGCTTTTTCAGCTGCGTCAAAAGCGCCTCTTTCTGCACGCCCGGGTAGCATTCCACCACCAAAACGCCGTTTTCGCCGCAGGCCGCCCGCAGTGTATCCAGCACCGCTTTCCAGCCCTGCGCCGCGTGAAAGCCCTCGACAGCCTTTTCAGGGTACAGGTCAAAATTATGATATTTTTGGTTTTGTCCCAACATGTTTTTTACCAGCCTGTTCAAATATTTTTGCCGCGCCATAAACTTGCGGCCCCCGCCAGCCCGGCGCAGTTGCCAAGCTCTGCGCACACGGCCCGCACCGGCGCGTACTCGTAGCCGTAAACGCCCCGTTTCAGCGCTTCGTTCAGCACCGGCAGTATCATATCGCATGAGCCTGAGACCCCGCCGCCGATCACGATGATACGCGGGCGCAGGATATTTGCGATGTTTACCACCCCGGCGCTCAGATAATCTAAAAACTCACGCACGATGCCCAGCGCCACCGCGTCCTCGCGGCGGGCCGCCTCAAAAATCTCACGCACGCTTTTTGGGGGGACGAACACCCGTTCGCCGCGTTTTGCCACGGCACTGGCCGAGGCATAGGCCTCAAGGCATCCGCGCCGCCCGCAGTTGCACAGCTTTCCGTCGTAGGCAATGATGGAATGCCCAAAGATATACGCCATTGAGCCGTAGCCGTCCGTCTCCAGCTCTCCGTCGCGCACAAAACCGCCGCCCACCCCGGTGCCCACCGTCAGCATGGCCATCCGGTCGCAGCCGCGGCCCGCGCCGTACAGCGCCTCGCCCAGCGCGGCGCACTGCGCGTCGTTTGCAATGCGGACAGGGCGGCCCAGCAGGGTCTCCAGATCGGCCCGGACAGGCGCGTCATGCCAGCCGATGTTGTTTGAGTAGCGCACGATGCCCGCCGCCGTATCGATAAGCCCGGGCGTGCCCACCCCCACATATTCTGTACCGGCGCACTTTTCCATCAGCAGCCGCGCCTGCCGCGCCATGCACGAGACAACGGCTTTATAGCCGCCGGCGGGGGTGTCGCACACCCGCTCTTCTATAATGCTGCCGTTTTCAACAACACCGCATTTGATCTGTGTGCCGCCCAAATCGATACCAAGCGTTCTCATGATCTCACCTCGCCGGGTTTTGGTACAAAGCGGTAAAACTGCAGCGCGCCCTCGTTGACGGCCTCCGCCTGCGCAAAAGCCTGCTGCGGGGCGGCGTGGGGGGCCGCCGTCAGGGTATAGCGAAACTGATAAAACCCGCCCAGGCTGGCTTTAAAATTCGTCTCCCAAAAATTATTCATCACCCAGGCGTAGGTCTCGTCGCAGTTGGGCACGTCCTCGCCCATCAGCGCAATGGGGTGCGCCTCCAGCGGGCCCATGGCGATCAGCGGCGTATCCCGGCAGGCGATCAGGGTATCCCCCGCCTCCCCTGCAAACAAAACGCCGTTCTGCACCGCGTAAAAATCCACGCAGCTGCCGGGCAGCTGGTCAACCCTGGGGCGCAGCACGGCCCCGGCCTTGTCAAGCCATGTCTCCTGCGCCGCAAAGGGCAGCGAGAGGTACAGGTTTTCCGGTTCCCATACGCTGTCCTTGTGCAGCCGCAGGTCGGCGTCCAGCCGGGGCATGTGGTGGTGCAGGGTTAAGATCACCGCGCACTCCTGTACGCCCTCCATTTTATAGCGCAGCTCGGCGCGTGAAAAAACAGGCCCGTTCTCCAGCACCTTTACGTCGTACAGCACGCCCGCGCTGCGGCAGGTGCGAAACGCCTTGCGGTTCCGCCCCATATTGCGGCGCACAAAAAGATGATCCTCTCCCAGGTCGCGCGGAGTCCTCTCATACACAGGGGTAAAGGCCGCATAGGGGCGGCCCGGCGCGATCAGTTCCCGTCCGGCCCGTTTGTCAAAGATGGACACAACGCCGCGGTCTTTTTCAAAGCGCAGGCAAAAAAAGCCGTTCTCCATCCCCTGTATGGTCGCGCAGCCGCCTTTTTCGCATTTTTCCCTCACCCGCCAGGCAAGGTCGTCCACCCCCTCGATGCCGGTGCGGGCGCAAAGCCCCGCCGAGGGCAGCGCCGGGGCGGGCAGTTCACGCAGCATAAAGGTCTTCACCTCTTTGGGCGCCAGCGTCAGCGGAAGGCACAGCTCGGGCCCGCGTGAATAGCGGCTGATCTGATGAGGCACCACCCGCCCGGTCTCCTCTTCCAGCACTTCAAAATGCTCGTGGCCGTAAAAATGTTCCAGGTCGCAGACAAACATCTCCTCCAGCGGCACGTCATGCGGGTTTACGGCGCGAAAAGTCAGTTCTCCGTGCAGCGAGATTGCCGTCTCGCCAAAATGCGCCTGCACCGCTTCCCGCGCGGCGGTGGCGGCCTCGCAGGCTTTCAGCGCATACAGCCGTTTCCACTGGTCAAGATTATTCACCTGCGGGTGGTAGG
>JAUNTE010000140.1 GCA_030538855.1 Oscillospiraceae bacterium | reverse complement strand
ACGCCCACCTGGGTGGAAATATGCAGCTCCATGTCAGGAAGATACTGCTTCACCAGTGCAAGCACGCCTAAATCGGCCACGATGACCGCATCGAAGCCCGCTTTTCCTATCAGCTTTAAATATGCGGGCAGCGCCTCTACTTCAAGGCTCGTAGGTATGGCGTTGAGGGTGAGATATGCCCTTTTTCCTTCCTGATGTGCCAGCCGGACGGCCTCTTCCAGCTGCTGCGGCTGAAAACCGCCTTTGACGGCCCGCATCCCAAACCTGTCGGCGCCCAGATATACGGCGTCCGCACCGTATAATAACGCAAAACGCAGCCGTTCCATATCCCCCGCCGGGGCCAGCAATTCTACTTTTCTCATATTTTTCCTCTCATGATAAAAAGGCGGCGTCCTCCCTTTTGCAGGAAAAACGCCGTCCCTTTCTTTTAAAGCCGTTTTTTCCGCGCTGTCTCAGTCCTCTTTTTCTACTGAAAACGCGACCGCGCAATTCGCTTCATGCTCTGCCATATTCCGCCCATAATAATATTTTCCGTTGGGGTCGGTGACAAAAAAGTAGTATACGCCCAAAAAAGTCTCATCAGGATAAAGCGCCGCTTTGATCGCGTCGATGCCGGGGTTTGAAACCGGCCCTGCCGGTAAACCGGCAAGCGCATAGGTATTATACGCGTCATAGATATTCTGCGGTATCGCTTCCCAGCTGCCGTAATAAGGCATCATGATATTATAGATATAATTGTTGTCGTCCGGGTCCTGCACATAGCTGCTGACATTGCTCTCAAGGCGCGGATAGGGCGAATTTGGCGCCAACCGGTTATGAAAAACCGCCGACACATGGGCATCCTCTGCATTGCCCGCCTCTTCCTGCACAAACGAGGCCAGCGTAATCGCTTCATTCAGTGACATCCCCAGCTCGTCCATGCGGGCGTAAAGCTCAGGGGTCATTTTCGCCTCAAAATTGGCGTATATCTTCTCCACCATATTGTAGACGTCGTCGTCCTGAAAAAACTCATAGGTATCTGGAAAAAGGTATCCTTCCGCTTTCATAAAACAGTTGGGGTCCGTCTCTACCCTGTTCCAAAAAGCAAACTGGCTGAAATCGCCGGTATTGGCCGTCTCTAAAAATTCTTCACGGGTACAAAGGCCGGCTTCTTCCATTCTGCGGGCAAAGTCCGCAGCGGTGATGCCTTCGGGAAAAGTCACCCGTACCGTGGCCCTGTACTGCTGCGGTTGCGTCAGCGCGTCCGTAAGCTCCTCATAACTCATCGATTTATTCAGCGTAAAGGTGCCCGGCTGAAGCTGGGTGGCTTTTTCATTGCGAGAAAGGTAAAACCGATACCATACCGCATTGCCGATCAGGCCTTCATCCGCCAGTGCGCCGCTGATATCTACCGAGGTAGCGCCCTCTTCAATGACAAAGGTGACCTCTTCATCCGGGCGGCCGTTGCCGCTCTCTTCATACTGTAAGTACAAAAACACGCCGCCGGCGATAAGCCCCAGCAGCACCAGCATTACCAAAAGCGTAATCAAAAACTTTTTCATATCTTAACCGTCTCTTTCCGCCGCTTTACCAAATTGGATGCAGCGTCTCTTTAATTTCCTGCGCCCGGTCGCGTCCCATCAGTTTTTCCACCAGCAAAAGGGCGTACTCAAAAGCCACCCCTCCCGCGCGGCCGGTGATGATGCGGCCGCTCTCTACCAAAGGCTCGGGGGTGAAAACGCCTGAGGGCAGCTCGTCCTCCATACCGGGAAAGATCGTCGCTTTGTGCCCTTGTAATAAACCCTTATTCCCCAGCACAAGCGGCGCGGCGCAGATAGCCCCTAAAAAGATCCCGCGCCGGTCCGCTTCCATAAGCGTTTTCGCCACAATTTCGCTTGCGTCTAAATTGCGGGTACCCGGCATCCCCCCCGGCAGTATCACCAGCTCTGCGCTTTTGGGCAGTACAAACCCGTCCGCCGCTTCATCGGCGGTAAGGGTGATACCGTGAGAGCCGGTCACCTCTTTTCCTGAAAGCCCAACCGTCAGCACCGTCTGTCCCGCCCTGCGCAGAACATCCACCGGTATCACGGCTTCCGCTTCCTCAAATCCCGGCGCCAAAAATTCCACTACCACTGTCAACACCTCAGTTCAGCATTAAATTCATATAAGCGTCCTGTACCGAAAACGCCTTTTCCAAATAACAGATCATCCCAAACGGTTCAAGGCTTCCTGTGCCCGGCAGCAGTGTGCTGCCGCTGCTTAAAAGCCCCCGCGCCCTCTCGCAGCCGGTATGCTGGCGCGCAGCCTCCAGCAAAAGCGCCGCCGCATGGTCGTCCCGCGCAAACAGCTCCTCAAAAAACAGCTCGTCCTTTTCAATAAAATAGACACCGTAGCCATATTCAGCCGCGATGGTGGAAGCGCCGGAAGAATAGAGATCTTTTAATACCGCGCCCGCCGCTTTGCGCGGCAGCAGCACGCCGTTTTCTCCCACCCATTTTTGCCGCAGGCTTAAAAAATCCCGCAGCGTGACGGTATCAAACTGCGCCGCCGCCCAAAGATTATTCTTGATTTCGCACTGAAACCGCCGCAGATAAAAAGCCGTTTCATATCCGCGTTTTTGATAAAAACCGTACAGGCCCGGCGTCTGTGGGATCAGCACCGTAAACGCGGCGCCCCGCTCTTTCAGCAGGGCGTGCAACTGTTCCAAAAAGCGGGTCATCACCCCCTGCCCACGCAGCGCGGCGGCCGTCGTTACCCCATACAGGTAAAAACCGTTTTTTTCACGCAGCGTCACCGGCACGGCGCAGGCCATCGCCGCAGGCGCGCCGTTTTCTTCACACAGATATACGCCGGACAGGCCGGTAAACTCTTCTATGGCAAAACGCGCCTCGGCCTCGGCCTCCTCAAACCCCTGCCGCCACAGTTCGCACAGTGCGGGCATATCCTCAGCCCCGGCTATATGAACCATTTGGTCTTCATTCCTTTCAGGGTGGCGATATATTTATACTCTAAAAACGTGGGATGATACGAGAGTTTCGCCTCGCGCAGCCCTTCGCTGCCCACGTCGTCCTCCCGGTTGATATATTCATAATTTTCACAAAACCGCCGGGCAAATTCCCGGTTGATCATATTATAGGCGCCCGTTACGTCATATAACGCTTTTTCTACATGTACGTCAAATACCCGGTTACTCACCGGGCTGCCGTAAGAGAAGGCGGCGATCTTTCCCTTCACACGCAAAAGGCAGCCGCTTAGCCCCAGTTCTCTATAGTGCCGCAGCACCAGCTCCACCGCTTTGTGCTCTTCGGCAATGCCCTCGTCGCCCCGATTATCATACAAATTGGCCCATTGATTGTTGAACGCCATAACCTCTTCTAAATTTTGCCCGTTCAGCTCCTCCACCTGATAGTCGGGGTTTTCACGGATAAATCTTGAGACGTGATTACGCTTTTTTTGCAGCTTTTTGCCCTTCAGTTCCCGCAGGGCCGCGCTTTCATACAGATAGTCCGCCTCGTCCCGGCTCATCACGTAATCAAACCGGCCGGGAAAGGTATTTTCCATCCATTGCTTTTCTTTTTCACTGATAGAAAAGATCTGAAACTTCTTACCCGCATCCGTTGTCTCACGGATGATCTCCTCCAGCGCCGACGCAATATCGCCTTCTCCGGCCGGGAACAGATAAGAATACGGAGAATCCTCTTTTTGTTCAGGGTCTTCATACCGTACGATCACCAGCCCGTCATGCAGCGTCAGGCGGGTATGGTAGATATGGCTCCACATAAAAATATTGGCAAACGTGTATTCACAGCTCACCTTATCCGCCGCCAGCAATATCGGCCGCGCCCATGCGGCGTCCGCCGCCGTTACCTTGTGATAGTCAAAGCTCATATAATTGCCGCGTTTCTCCCCTCCGCTTTCAGCAGCGAGGGCCCCGCTCACTTTCCTTCTTTCTGTAAACTGCCTGTGGCCGCCTGCTCTATCCGGCGCGCAATATCTTCAATGGGATACGGCAGGCTGCCGTCGTCACAGGCGATACGGCTCCAGCCAAGACGCCGCTGGCAGTACAGCGCCGCGGCACGGGCCCTTTTCAAATAAGCCACATCTTTTTCATGGATGTCTTTGGTCCCCTTTTCGCGGTAGCGTCCCTCCAGCAGACGCTGGCTCACCGCCGGGTCCATATCCAGATAAAGCACTTTATCCGGGGCCGGTATCTTCATTTTTTCGTATTCAAAGCAAAACAGCCAATCCAGATAATCCGCCCACTGCGTTTCAGGCAGCTTTGCGCACTGGTGCACCGCGTTGCTGGTGGTATACCTGTCCGCCACCACAATGCCGCCGCTTTGATAAAATCCCTTCCAGTTTTTCTGGTAGCTGGCATACCGGTCAACCGCATAAAAGGCCGACGCCGCATAGGGGTTGACACTGTCCGGGCGCTCGCCAAATTCTCCGGCCAGATACATCCGTACCAAAGCGCTTGAATCGCTCTCATAGTCAGGAAAGGTCACCTGCATCGTCTCGAAGCCCTTTTCTCGCAGCGTTTTTGCCAGCAGCGCGGCCTGGGTCGCTTTTCCGCTGCCGTCCAGCCCCTCCAGTACGATCAGTTTACCCATTTTTCTGTCCTTCGCTTCGCATCGCCATATATTTCTGGCGCATTTCCGCTGTTTTTCCACAGCTCATTTTCCCTTCCGGGCAAGGGCCGGCCACACAGCTTGGTCCGCTTTTGGCAAACAGGCTTGGGGCGGCTTTCAGGCACAGGCGCAGCATCTCATCCGCCAGGGCCCTTATCTCCCACTGGGCACGGCTGCAGCAGCGGTGATGAAAGAAATTTTGCAGGCTGCGCGCGTTCATGGTGACGATCATTTTGGTGTCGCAGGCGTTGGGCAATACAAACCGCGCATCCTCTATCGCTTTTTTTTCAGCCATCCGGGCGGCGGCTTTTTCTTCCATACCTTCGGCCAGAAAAGCCGCTTTGTGCTTCTCTTTTAAAATGCCGGTGATTTTTTGATAATGTTCCGCCTCGCTCTGCATGGCCTCTTCAAACGCCGCTTTGGCCTCAGGGTCGGCCGCTATTTCCGGCGGCGTCACACGTGCAAAATCGTCCAGCTTTACATAGCGCTGGCTCTGCACACTGTAACTGGCGATGCGGTGCCGGGTGATCTGTGCCAAAAGCGCGCGCGACACCCCTTCTATGGCAAAGGTAAAGCTGACGTGCTCGGTCGGGCTCTCATGTCCCATCGTCGCCAGCATCTCAACAAACTCACGGCTTTTTTCGGTCGTCAGGCCCGCCAGAAGGTCATCGATAGAGGCGTTTGAATAACAAAGTTTAGCGGCGGCAGCCACCACCTTTTCAGGTTCAGGCGTATAGGCTAAAAGCTGTACTTTCATCCGGCAACTTCCTTTCTTAGTTTTCCTCCTGCAGGCGCGCATAATTCGCCATAACCTTTTTTGGCGTCGGCAAATTGTCAAATTGTATCTCGATCAGCGTATCACCCGCGATGGGCGTGGCCTTTAATATCCGGCCCGCGCCGTAGGTCATATGGCGTACCCGTGTACCCGCCGCAAAGCTTTTCAACCCCGGCCCTGGGTTTTTTGCCGCCGGGCGGGGCTGCCCTGCAATACCAGCCGCAATGGTAGAGCGGCTGGCACTGGTCACCGGCGCTTTGGGGGCGTTCATCATGGCCGCCCGTTTTTCACGCATACGCGCGCCAAACCCAAAAGACGGGCTCTGCTGCGTATCCATATAGGCGGCGTCGATCTCCTCTAAAAAACGGGAGGGACGGTTGCGGCGGGTCTGT
>JAUNTE010000139.1 GCA_030538855.1 Oscillospiraceae bacterium | reverse complement strand
CATTATCAAGATCCATCTATCAATTATAAGCTATCAGTGTTTGATATTCATCCTGCATTTAGAAAAAAATTTGTTCAGTACTAACTACCCATTTTATTTGAATGAGGCCCTGAGTATTGAACAGTTTTCTTAGGCTGTCCAATCTACAGGGCCTCGTTTTTTGCCAGAAAGTCTGATTCCATCAGGCTTTCTGGCATTTTACATTTTCTTTGGTTTGTCATTGCTTGATTATTAAAAGCACGAAATTGGCAGTCGAAAAATGAAAATGAATTGGTTTTGAACCCTGTGTCTATCTTATCCCATCTTGCTTTTCTTGATGTCATACAGCGATTCAAACTTGTCAGGCGTCTTGTACGCCAGTGTGCTGTGTGGACGTTTTGTATTATAGAAACTGATGTATTTCCCAACGCATTCTTTGAATTCCCGTACGGAATGGTAGATGTGGCGATACAATTCCTCTCGTTTTAAAGAAGCAAAGAACGATTCCATCACAGCATTGTGACAAGGCTTGCCTGATGGCGAAAAGGATTGTTCTACATGCAGTGTCTTCAACAATTTCTGAAAGGAAAACGATGTATATTGCGTGCCTTGATCGCTATGAAAGATCAGGCCTGCCGATGGATGACATTCCGCATATGCCAATCGAAATGTGGAAGTAATAAGCTGGGTGCTATGCTTTTGTGAGACTTTATAGGCAGTCACCTTTCTGGAATACAGATCAAGTATGGCACAGATATAATACATTTTCGAACCTACCCGGAAATAGGTAACGTCTCTGGTCCAAATTGTATTTGGTGCTTTGGATGAAAAATCGGTCCGTAGCCTGTCCGGCTTTTTACTGTTTCGAAGCAGCAGACACGTTTTCTTGGCTCCACTCCGGATACTGGCGATGTTCATCTCTTGCATCAGTTCAGCGACCATCTTATCACTAGTTACAACGCCCCGCTACGCCAAAACAGCCTTGATTTTTTTCGCTCCATAAATTTGATTGCTTTCATCGTAGACTTGCCGAATTTGTTCGCTTAGTTCCGCTCGGCGAAACTGTAGCTTTTTTCTCTTTTTTGTTGCGCAGAACGTGATTATAAAAAGTACTAATCGATATATTAAATGTATTTGACATAATTTATAATTATCTTTATCCACTTACGTGTTTTCCTGAAAGCACTTTAAACCATCTCAACGCCTTTGTACGCCGCCTTCGGCTTTCCATACACCTTCCACATAAAGATGTTATATTAAGCCAAAGAGGTGATTTTATGGCAACGATATTGATTGCAGAAGATGATTCAAAAACCAGCGAGGCAATCTGTGAGTATATGAGATCCGCCGGGCACAAAACCATCCCAGCCTTTGATGGGGCGGAGGCTTTAAGGCGTTTTCAGGAGGAGACGCCCGATCTTGTAGTTCTGGACATCATGCTTCCGAAAATAACAGGGCTGGCCGTGCTGCATGAAATACGGCGCACAAGCTTTGTCCCTGTCCTCATGCTCACCGCAATCGGGGATGAATACACCCAGGTGCAAAGCTTTGACGAGCAGGCGGACGATTATATCACCAAGCCTTTTTCCATGGTTTTACTGGGAAAGCGCATCATGGCGCTGCTGCGGCGCAGCGGGAAGAACGTAATGCCGGATACGATGACATTTGGCGACGTTACCGTAGACTTCTCCGGCTACACGGCAAGAGATCAAGAGGGAAAAATTGAATTGACGCCAAAAGAGATCGACCTGCTGCGCCTTTTTGTGGAGTATAAAGGCTTTGTCCTCACCAGAAACCAAATTTTGGACGAGCTGTGGGGTGACGACAATCCGATCATTGACCGCACCGTTGACACCTATGTGAAAAACCTGCGCAAAAAGCTGCGGCTCGGCTGCCTTGTCACGGTAAAAGGCATTGGATATAAATTTGAGGTGAGCCAATGAAGCGTCTGAAAATCTATCCCAAAACATTTTTTTACACCTTGGGGCTGATGCTTTTCATCGTACTGACAGCCCATATGCTGCTGTACGTTCTCACCCCAAAGGTGATTTTCGACATATCTTCCGGCCCAGGCAGCGGCGATTTGACGCTCACCGGCGAGGTCAATTTGTCGCCTTATATTACGCAGATGCTTCAAAGGGTCCTGCCAATTTCTCTTCTTTGCTGCGTTGTGGTCTCTGTCATTTGTTCCCTGTTGTTCTCAAGACAAATCACAGTCCCCGTCACGCAGATCTCAGCCGTGACTGAGCGGATGGCACATATGGATAAAACCGCGGCCTGCGAGACACGTGCCAAAGACGAGATCGGCGCGCTGGCCCGCAACATCAACGGCTTATACCAAACCCTGCTGTCCGCCATTGAAAACCTTGAAATGGAAAAGCAGCGTGTGCGGGAGGCGGAACGATCCAAGGTGGATTTTATGAGAGCGGCGTCGCACGAATTAAAAACCCCTTTAACGGCTTTGAACGCTACGCTGGAGAATATGATCCTCGGCATCGGAAAATATCAAGATGTAGAAACTTATCTGCCGGTGTGCAAAGAAATGGCGGAGCAGCTTTCGGATATGATCCAGGGTATTTTGGAAGCGTCCAGAGCCGGCGCCCCTCAAAACAGCGAAGCGCCGGTTCCAATCGATCTGCCCGAACTGCTTTTTACAGTATGCGAGCCATATAAGCAGATTGCCGAAGCCCGCGGTATTGTTTTCTGCACAGACTTCTCCGGCAGCTTCACCGTGCGGCTGCCGCCCAAGCTGTTCAGCAAAGCGCTGTCTAACATTCTCGCCAACGCCGTCGCCTACACCAGCCCGGGTAAGACGGTTTCCGTCTATTTTAAGGGGCCTGCGCTCATTATCGAGAATGCATGCACACCCATTCCGGCCGAAGCGTTGCCGCATCTTTTTGAGCCGTTTTACCGGCCCGATTACGCCCGAAACCGTGATGACGGCGGGAACGGACTGGGCCTGTATATTACCGACATGCTTTTGGGCGCGATGGGGCTGTCTTATTCCTTTCTTCCGATGGAACAGCCGGACGGTATGCGTTTTGTCATTTATATATCAGGGTTGTCTAAAGCTCTCTGAAAAATCAGAGAGCTTTTTCATTTCTTGGCCGTTCCATATTTGTTCCATATCCCCTCCATACCGGCGTGTTATGCTATTCTTGCAAACAAAACGGAGGTGTTTTTATGGGATTTATCAAACGTGCGTTTTTATATGTGACGAGAAAAAAGGGCAAAAGCATTCTGCTTTTTATCATCTTGCTGGTGATGGCTACCTTTGTGCTGACGGGTCTTTCCATCCAAAAAGCGTCGGAGAACGCGCAGCTTGATCTGCGCCGGAGTTTGGGCGGCAAGTTTGACATTTTAGTGGATTGGGAAAACAGCCCTTATATCGTTAAAGAAAATCTTCAAGAAGAGGTTGACAAGGAAACCGGGAA
This sequence comes from Oscillospiraceae bacterium, assembly GCA_030538855.1. Lineage (GTDB taxonomy): Bacteria > Bacillota > Clostridia > Oscillospirales > Ruminococcaceae > JAUNTE01. The sequence continues at coordinate 2,384 of JAUNTE010000139.1, read as the reverse complement.
AACGTCGACCAGTTTTCTCCAGTATTCCACCGTACAACTTACGCCGGATAATATTTCCGACATCCAGGCCATACCCGGCGTAAAATATTGCAGTGCAAGACAGACTGCTCTCGCCCCCTTTGAGGAGTTTTCTCTGTTTCCCGGCACGGCGGGGGGCGACGCAAAATATAAAAGCCATACAAAAGTATTGGGCGTTTACAGTACAGAGGACGACGAACTTTTCACCGCCGGCACGCTCGCCCTGGTGAAAGGGCGGCATATTTCGGGCGGCGACAGCCATGTGGCAGTCATCAGTCAGGATCTGGCGGAGAGAAGCGGCCTACAGATCGGAGACTACATCACCACACACAGTTACAACACTAAGGAACAAAACTTTACCGGAGAGGAGATACGGGTACAGATCATAGGGCTGTTTGCGCCTGATGCAGTGGAACAGTTTGGCGAACTCGTTACAACCTACGACAAAATTCAAAACAGAGTTTTTGTTGACTTGTAAACGTCGGTGGAAATCGACGGCAACACAGCCAATTACGGCTTCTCCGCCGTCAACGTCACCGTAGACGACCCGCAGGACCTAGCGCAGGTGATGGCGGCGGTGAAGGCACTGTCAGGCATCGACTGGACGGCTTTTACCATTGGGACGGACAACGAAACCTATGAAAACGCCGCGGCGCCGCTGGCTGCGCTAAATAAACTTGTCATTGCCCTGCTTTTCGTGATCATCGCGGTCAGCGCCATCATTTTGGCCCTGATCCTGACCCTTTGGACAAAGACCCGTATCCATGAGACAGGAGTATTTCTGTCGGTGGGGATCAAAAAGCCGGCCATTATCGGCCAATATTTGATGGAAGTGCTGCTGATTGCCGTTCTCGCCTTTGGCCTTTCCTATTTTACCAGCAGCGCCGTGGCGGGACAGATCGGCAATCACCTGTTGACGCAGGGTGTACAGACAGCGCCGGAAGACGACGGAAATATGGCCGCCCGTACCGCAGTTGTCGAGGTAGACGCGGATACGCTGATTCAGCAGCAGCCCACAGAGGGCGGAATCAAGGTGTCCATAGGGGGCGGCAGCCTTATCCAGCTATATCTGATTGGGCTGGTCATCATCATTGTGGCCGTGAGCGCATCCTCTATCACCGTCATGCGTTTAAAGCCGCGGGAGATCCTATCAAAAATGAGTTGAAAGAAGGGTTACCATGTCAACTTTGCAATTGAAGAACGTTTGTTATGCCTATGAAAAAGGCAAGGAGATTTTATCAAACATCAATATGGAATTGAACACAGGGAAGCTGTATGCCGTCCTTGGCCCGTCCGGCTCAGGCAAGACTACCCTGCTGGCCTTACTGGGCGGGCTTGATACGCCAGCGAAGGGAAGCATCCTGTTCGACGGCGAAGATATCATGACTAAAAGTTTAGACCATCACCGCCGCAACCATATTGCCTTAATTTTTCAAAGCTATAACCTGATCGACTATATGACGCCAATAGAAAACGTACGTCTCACCGCCAAACTGGATGCCGGGCCGATCCTGAAGCGGCTGGGGCTCACCAGAGACGAAACCGCCCGGAACGTGCTCAAGCTGTCCGGGGGCCAACAGCAGCGGGTGGCCATCGCACGGGCGCTGGCCTCAGACGCCCCGGTCCTTCTGGCGGATGAACCCACAGGAAATCTGGACGCGAATACCGCCGCAGAAATCACAGAGATTTTGAAAGAGAGCGCCCATGCGTGTGAAAAATGCGTTGTGGTGGCTACACATTCCGCCGAGGTGGCAAAGCGAGCGGACGTAGTGCTGGAAATCAAGCATGGACAATTGAAAGAGAGGGAATTATGATGAAGAAGCTTACAATGATTTTGACGTGTCTGCTGGTATGTTTTACCCTGTTCACTGCCTGCGCCGCTCAAAAAGGAGACAGCGGACAGGCTTCAGGTATAAACAGCGCCGTAACGGACAAAGTTCCACAGGGCACAGACAACATAGATGAAGCGGGCGGCGCAGGGGCACTGCCGGACGATTTTTCTTATGAGCCTAAAAACCCGCAGAATAACGACGGCATCGTCGTCACACCTAAAGAATGACACAGAATATCGAAGGGTACAAACCAGGTAATGTCTTTTTCTGACATTACCTTGTTCAACTTGTATCAGATGAAATATAAAACAGAAAAAGAGGGAGGATGATTGGCTGAAAAGCAGGATCTTTGAAAACGCCTTTTAAAGTTCTATACTTTCATATTTTTGTATTATATATTTCATCAAAAAAGTCAAGTAAAAACAAGGTGAGGTTTTATAAATAATACCAATTTTTATAAAAATAATTGTATAATTTTATGAATATCAAAAAAATAAAGAAAAAAACGATGTAAAATGGCGGTTTTTGACTTAT
>JAUNTE010000138.1:4378-5801 GCA_030538855.1 Oscillospiraceae bacterium | reverse complement strand
GTGGAGGCTGTAAGGCCTTTGCCCTGAAACCGTGGCAGGCGCGGGCAAAAAACGCCTTTTACAGGGGCGGAGGGCGCGGCTGTTTGGCGGCCCGCCCGCTGAAAGCTGCCCGGCGCGGGGTGGAAAAGGCCGCCCCGCCATATAAGAACGGCCAGAACCGGCCCTGTATCAAAAACAGGCCGGAGATACAAAGGAGGATACAAGGATGCGATACGATGTTGCTATTATCGGCTGCGGCATCACCGGCGCGGCGGCGGCGTACCAGCTGTCGCGTTATGACCTGCGGGTGGTGGTGCTGGAGAAGGAAAACGACGTTTCGCTGGGGGCCACCCGCGCCAACAGCGCCATTTTGCACGCGGGATATGACCCTGAGCCGAATAGCCTGATGGCAAAGCTGAACGTGAAAGGCTCGGCCATGGCGAAAGAGCTGTGCAAAGCCCTGGACGTGCCTTACGGACAGGTAGGCTCTTTGGTGGCGGCTTTTTCAGAGGAGGAGCTGCCCACCCTGCAAAAGCTTTATGAAAACGGAAAAGCCAGCGGCGTGCCGGGGCTGCGCCTGCTGTCTGGGCCGGAGGCGCGGGAGCTGGAGCCCGGTTTGGCTGAAGATGTGAAGGGGGCGCTGTACGCGCCCTCGGCCGCCATTGTTGACCCATGGGAGTACTGTCTTGCGCTGGCCGAGACGGCGGTGAAAAACGGCGTTGAGGTACGCACCCGCAGCGAGGTGACGGGGGCGGAAAAACTGCCGGACGGAGGCTGGCGGCTTATGACGGCGGGGGGCGCGGTAGAGACGCGCTTTGTGCTTGCGGCGGCCGGCACGCACTGCGCCGATGTGCATAAAATGGCGGGCGAGCCCTATTACGAGGTAAAGCCCGCAAAAGGGCAGTATTACTTATTGGATAAGCCCGAGGGCAGGCGGGTGAGCCATGTCGTCTTTCAGTGCCCCGGCCCGGCGGGCAAGGGGGTGCTGGTAGCGCCCACGGTGCACGGCAACCTGATCGTCGGGCCCACGGCCGAGGCCAGCGGCCCCGACGATACCGCCAACACCGCCGCAGGGCTTGAGGCGGTGCGCCGCCTTTCACACAAATCGGTGCCGGGCATCCAGTTCGGTGAAAACATCCGCAATTTTGCGGGGGTGCGCGCCAACACCACTATTGACGATTTTATTCTGGGCCAGATCACCGAGGGCTTTTATGAGGCGGCGGGCATCCGCTCGCCCGGGCTTTCAGCCGCGCCTGCGGTGGCCGAGTTTATGATTGCCGCCATGCAGCGCGACGGGTTGGAGCTGCGGGAAAAAGCGGGTTGGGACGGCACGCGCCGCCGGGTACGCTTTAAAGGCCTTTCAGCCCAAGAGAAAAACGCCCTGATCCAAAAAGACCCCTCTTACGGGCGGGTGGTATGCCGCTGCGAGACCATTACCGAGGGT
>JAUNTE010000138.1:913-4355 GCA_030538855.1 Oscillospiraceae bacterium | reverse complement strand
AAAGAGGCGCTGCGAAGCCCCATCCCCCCGGTGTCGGTGGATGGCGTAAAACGCCGGGCGGGTACCGGCATGGGCCGCTGCCAGGGGGGCTTTTGCGGCCCCCGCGTACTGGACCTGATGGCCAGGGCCTACGGCGCAGCGCCAAAAGATATTTTACAGGATAAGGACGGCAGTTATATCCTGACGGGAGAGACCAAGCTGGGAGGTGCGCAGCAATGAAACAAAGCTATCAGCTGATCGTGGTGGGGGGCGGCCCCGCCGGGCTTGCCTCCGCGCTGGCGGCGCATGAGGCGGGCCTTTCAGATATTTTGATCATTGAGCGGGACAAAGAGCTGGGCGGCATTTTGAACCAGTGCATCCACAACGGCTTTGGCCTGCACTATTTTAAAGAGGAACTGACCGGCCCCGAATACGCGGGCCGCTTCATCGCCATGCTGGAGGGCTCGGGTATCGAGACGCTGACCGACGCGATGGTGCTGGAGGTGACGCCCGAAAAAGAGGTGCATTTCGTCAGCGGCGCCACGGGTTATCAGGTGGTAAGGGCCGACGCCGTTGTGCTGGCCATGGGCTGCCGAGAGCGTACCCGTGGGGCCATCAGCATACCGGGCACCCGCCCGGCGGGCATTTTGACGGCGGGCGCGGCCCAGCGGTACGTCAACCTTGAAGGACAGATGGTGGGAAAACGGGTGCTGATTTTAGGCAGCGGAGACATCGGCCTCATCATGGCCCGCCGGATGACGCTGGAGGGGGCGAAGGTACTGGCCTGCGTAGAGCTGATGCCCTACTCGGGCGGGCTTGCCCGCAACATCCAGCAGTGCCTGCATGATTTTGACATCCCGCTTTATCTTTCGCACACCATCACCGAGATCAGAGGAGAAAACCGCGTCTCGGGCGCGGTGGTGGCGAAGGTGGATGAAAACCGCCGCCCCATCCCCGGTACTGAGATGGAGTTTGACTGCGACACCATTTTGCTGTCGGTAGGGCTGATACCTGAAAACGAGCTTTCACGCCAGGCGGGCGTGGGGCTGGACGGACGCACCAAGGGCCCGGCCGTCTATGAGAACATGCAGACGGACATCCCCGGCATTTTTGCCTGCGGCAACGTGGTGCATGTGCATGATCTGGTGGATTTTGTCACCGCCGAGAGCCAGAAGGCAGGCCGCGCGGCGGCGGCCTATGTGCTGGAGGAGGAAAAAGAGGAGGGCGGCGTTTTAGAGGTGCGCGCCGGGGACGGCGTAACCTACACCGTGCCGCAGCGCATCCGCCCCGGTTTTGCGGGCAAGGGGGTCGAGCTCTCTTTCAGGCCCCGGCGCATCTATCATGAATGCCGTATCACGGTGAAGAGCGGGGACGCCCAGATAGCCGCTTTTAAAAGAGAGCACATGGCCCCCGGCGAGATGGAGAAGATCACCCTGCCCGCCGTGCTGCTGCAAAAGGCCGCGCAGGAATTGACCGTGGCGATAGAGGAGGGAGCGCAATGACCAGTCTCATCTGTATCGGCTGTCCCAAGGGCTGCCATTTGGAAGTGGACGAAGAAAACGGATTTACGGTAAAAGGCAACGCCTGCAAGGTGGGCGAAGAATATGGCCGTACCGAGCTGATGAACCCCACCCGCGTGCTTACCAGCACCGTGCGTATCGAGGGCGGGCTGTACTGCCGCTGCCCGGTAAAAACAAACGCGCCGGTGCCGAAAAAAGAGCTGTTCAACATCATGCGCCTGCTGGACGGCGTGACGCTGAAAGCCCCGGTGCGGGTGGGCGACACGGTGCTGCAAAACGTGGCGGACAGCGGCGCGGACGTGGTTGTTACCAAAAATATGTGAGGAGGGACTGTTATGCCAAAGTATCTGCTGGCGCTTGACCAGGGCACCACCAGTTCACGCGCCATTTTGTTTGACGACGCGCAGAACATCGTTGAGGTGGCCCAGAAGGAATTTGTGCAGATCTACCCCCGCGAGGGCTGGGTGGAGCACGACCCCATGGAGATCTATTCCACCCAGTATACCGTGATGATGGAGACGCTGATAAAAAGCGGCATAGATATCAAAGACGTGGCGGGCATCGGCATCACCAACCAGCGCGAGACCACCATTTTGTGGGATAAAGAGACCGGGCGGCCGGTGCATAACGCCATTGTGTGGCAGTGCCGCCGCACGGCGGGCATTGTAGAAGAGCTGAAGGCCCAGGGCCTTTCAGACCATATCAAAAAAACCACCGGCCTCATCCCGGACGCTTATTTTTCAGCCACCAAGATCAAATGGATATTGGACGAGGTGCCCGGCCTGCGTGAGCGGGCCGAAAAGGGCGAGATCTTATTCGGCACCGTGGATACCTGGCTCATCTGGAAGCTGACCGGCGGCAAGGCCCACGTTACCGACGTGACCAACGCCAGCCGCACCATGCTGCTGGACATCCACACGCTGGATTGGGACGAGACGCTGCTGAAGGCGCTTGATATCCCCCGCGCCATGCTGCCGCGGGTGGCCTCGTCCAGCGAGATATACGGCTACGCCGATATCCAGGGCGTGCAGGTGCCCATTGCCGGCGTTGCGGGAGACCAGCAGGCCGCCCTGTTTGGCCAGACCTGTTTTGAAAAGGGCGACGCGAAAAACACCTACGGCACCGGCTGTTTTTTGCTGATGAATACCGGAGAGACCCCCTGCGAGAGCCAAAACGGGCTGCTTACCACCATTGCGGTGGGCCTTGAGGGCAAGGTGGAATACGCCCTGGAGGGCAGCGTGTTTGTGGGCGGCGCGGTCATCCAGTGGCTGCGCGACGAGATGCGCTTTTTAACAGAGAGCCGCGACGCTGAATACTATGCCGCCAAGGTACCGGACACCGGCGGCGTGTATCTGGTGCCTGCCTTTACCGGCCTGGGCGCGCCCTACTGGGATATGTACGCCCGGGGCGCTATCGTGGGCATCACCCGCGGCACCCGCAGAGAGCATATCATCCGCGCCGCGCAGGAGGCCATTGCCTACCAGAGCATGGACCTTGTACACGCCATGGAAAAGGACACCGGCCTCTCGCTGACTGAGCTGCGGGTGGACGGCGGGGCCAGCCGGGATATGTTTTTGATGCAGTTTCAATCGGACATATTAAATAAACCCCTGCGCCGCCCCATGATACGTGAGACAACGGCCCTTGGCGCGGCGTATCTGGCCGGGCTTGCCACCGGGGTATGGTCGTCGCGGGATGAGATCAAATCTCATTGGTCGTGTGATAAACGGTTTGAGCCGGATATGCCTGCCGAAACGCGGGAGAAGCTGGTGAAGGGCTGGCACAAGGCCGTGGGCCGCAGCCAGGGCTGGGCCGAGTAAAACGGCCAGTGCGGCGGCAAGGCCTGCCGCGCTGACGCTGATGGTTTGACGATATAAAAGCGCCGCCTCCGTAACGGAGGCGGCGCGTTTGCAGGGTATGGTTTTCAGCCCTGCGCTTTTGGC
>JAUNTE010000138.1:0-903 GCA_030538855.1 Oscillospiraceae bacterium | reverse complement strand
TAAACCGGCCATGGGGGGGGGAAGGGCAGCCGGCGCTCAGGTTGTTGTTTTCAATTAATAACCGCGCCCCATCGTACCGGCTGGCGGCGCTTTTGCATGGTATGGTTTTCAGCCCTGCGCTTTTGGCTGGTTTTCGTCTTTTTATCGGACAGGGTGGGTATGATAGAGCACCCCAAAATAGTGGTCTTCCCCTATCTTCTAAAAAATGGTTTTATAGCTTTTTGCCTGCTACCCCAAAAGCCCGCATGAAATAGAGATTTTCTTATATCCAGCATTTTTTACTTTACAGCTTCCCACAAGATATTTTTGCAAGTTGGGCGGGAAAAAGGCGCGATTTCACTTTCTTCTCCAGCCGATAAAATGGAATGCCTGCGGAACGATAGAAGCGCCTTTTCAGGGGTAGAAGTAAAAATACCGTCCACCCGCTTTTGAATGTCCGTACAGGAATATATGCTCCATTCCGGGCGGCCTAATCTATTGCTTCAGCTCTTTTAAGAAGCGTAGCCGCCCTGGAACGGGGCGTTCATCAAGGTTTGGAATATAACCCCAACAAGCAAAAATGCAACGTGTGTACCGTTGTGCCCTGCTTGCTGCGATGGAAACAGGGGTTATTTCTTCTCTTGAAGCTCGGCCAGTTTTTTTATCTGCTCTAAAGCGTAGTCCTGAAAGTCAGGATTCAATGTCTTGAATATTTCCAACGCTTTATTGAGTTTAGCAGATTTGGGGCTATCTGCTTCGTCCGTATTTGAAAGCCCTGCTTCAAGAAGCTCATTGCCAGAAATATTTAGGGCGCTGGCCAGTTGCTTGATTTTCTCAACATCCGGTTGCCGCTTACCGGTTTCATAACCGCAGTAGGTGCTATTGGTTATCCCTAATAAATCAGCGACTTGTTGCTGTGTATAT
>JAUNTE010000137.1 GCA_030538855.1 Oscillospiraceae bacterium | reverse complement strand
GGTCATTGTTGAAAAATCGCGGCTGCGGATTTTTTCAAATAAATCGACGGCTTCGTCTTTAATAATGCCGCTGATCCTTTTTGCGACATATTCGCTGTTTCCCGTCCCGGAAAAATATAAAATCATACGATCACCTTCTTTTAGTTTATAGCTTTGCACTGATATGCTGGATACTTGTATAAATAAGGCCGGTCAAATCAGCAATGGCTTTCCATTGTGTCTTTTCTGCACTGAGATAATAGTAATTTTTGGTTCCGTCCTTCCGCATTGCCACCATGCCAGATTCTTTTAAAATTTGCAGATGATGAGAAACCGAGGGCCTTGTAAGATGCGCTTTTTGCGCAATTTCTCCTACGCGGATACCAGATAGATCACTTTCTAAAAGTATGAGTAAAATCAGTTGTCTGGTTTCGTCGCCAATAGCGGTAAACGCGTTTCTGCATTTTATAAAACCGTCTACAATTTTTTGCAGTCTCTCTTCACAGCCTTTTTCCATATGCGGCCTCTCTATACATAGATAGCATCCAATGGCTTGCGCGGTACGCTTCGTAAAAAATTTATAGCCGGATAACCAAGTACCAAAGTTATGGCGGCCTTTTTTCCTTTTGGGGCCTTCATTGTACGTCTTATTTTAGTAGAAGTATTGAAAGCCGCTGTAAAAAATCCGCTGAACAACACCCCAAGGCCGTTTGCCTGTGCCGCAAATTCCATGTTCTGCGCTGCAAGAATGCCGTTTGTTTTATTTTTTGCCAAAATCACAATGACGAGAGGCGCTTGAAAAAAGAAAAAATGGCTGTCTATTGTATTTTTTTTTGAAAGAGGGCTTAACAGATCGGCGAAAGGTTTTATCTTTTGAAACAGGCCGACTGCCATTTTTTCAATGCGTTCCTTTTCTTTATCCAGCACAATATAGGTTACGTCCTGGGTGTTTTTTGCCGTATGCGTAAGGCGGCCGGCTTCTAAAATCTGATCGATCACGGATTTGGGAATTTCTTGCTTTTTAAAGTTTCGGGTACTGCGCCGGAACCGGATGGCATTTAAAATTTCATCAGGGTCTAGATGCATATTCTCTTTTTCAACGATCTGCCCAGCATCATAGCCGCTGACGGTGATGGCCTTTGTGGGGCATACTGCGGTGCATTGCCCGCACAATAGGCAATCGTCAGATAATATTTGCGCTTTTTTATCCACTGTTGTAATGTTGTGAGCAACACATACTTTTGTGCACATGCCGCAGCCAATACATTTTTGCGTATCTACGGTCACTTGATGGCGGTTCATAGCTTTGGCTCCTTTCGTTAAAGTTCGTTAACCATTATAGCCGATAAGGCTTTTGAATACAGCATCGGTAAAGAAATTGATTACCATTACCAGGGCATACAAACCGCTGACACAGGAACGCGCGTTTATAAAAACCACATTTGCAGCAAACCAACGGTTTAAAATCGGTTAAAATGGCAGTTGAAAAAGCAGCGCCCGCCGGGGGCCGGGGCTGACGAAATAAAGGTAAGCCCGGACGAAAGGGCAGGGGGCCACTGATAAAATCGTTACAGTGAACTGTAACGATTTGACGCTAATGCGGTGATACAACTTTTTGCGTTAAGAGGTGGGATATAAAAGAATACGGGGAATATTGGTGAAGCGGCATATATATTTATAGAAAGAGAAAATAAAAAAGAAGCCTCAATTTTAACAAAGAGGCTTCTTTTTCTAATATGATTTTTTACAAAAAATATTGTAAACATAAACAGCTTTACAGATGTGCGATGCTTATAAAACAAAGGCTTCTTTTAAAGCTTGCAGGGCCGCGTCCTCATTTTCCTGATGGATCAAAAGGGAAATATCCAAGTCAGAAGTTGTGATCAAGGTGACATCGATTTGATGCGCTGCAAGAGCCGCCAGCGCTTTCGCGCATACCCCGCAGCTGGTAACCATTTCTTCACCAAAAAGATTTATTTTTACATAGCCGCTGCTGATCAGAGGCGAAACGGTGATATTTTTATGGCCTTCTGCAATAATGCGCATTACAGGGGCAAAATAGCGGCTGGAACAGGTAAAACTAAAGCTGACGCTGGCTGCCCGCGGCGCGGTTTGGCTGATCATATCCACAATAACGCCGGCGTCTGAAAAATACTGAAGGACAGCGGCTGCCGCTGTGCACCCCGCGTCGATTTCGGGAAAGGTGACCAGCATGATATCCTGTTCGCTGGTAATTTTAGATACGCCATACATATAAAATCCACCTCTTTCTCAACATTGGTTTTGTTTGATAAGATCCTGCATACAGTAAAAACCGGGCGCTTGTTTGGTTAAAAACACCGCCGCATTGACGGCGCCTTCTGCAAATACTTCGCGGGACGAGGCGCTGTGCGAAATGGAGATCGTCTCGTTTTGCCCGCAGAAAAGGATCTCGTGTTCCCCTACGATATTACCCCCGCGAACAGCGTGAAAGCCGATCTCGTGCTGGGTACGGGCGGCGCGTGTGGCGTGGCGGTCATAAACGTAATCAAATTTTCCGTTTTCAGTGCGGTTGATGGCGTCCGCAATCATCAAGGCAGTTCCGCTTGGCGCGTCTACCTTGCGGTTGTGATGCTTTTCAATAATTTCAATATCAAAATGGTCGCCTAACACGCCGGCTGCGATTTGGGCCAGTTCCATCACCAAATTTACGCCCAGCGACATATTGGCGCTGTGAAAAACAGCGGTTTGAGCGGCAAGGCGTTTCATACGGTCTAAAATCAAATCGTCAAGGCCGGTGGTACAGACGACGCAAGGGGTTTTGGTTTTTTCACAATAAGAAAGCATGTCGGCCGTGCCGGTAGGAGAAGAAAAATCAATGATCACATCAGGCTTTTCTTTTACTGCGTCAAAGGAAGGATAAAGAGGGATGGGATCATCCGACGTTATATTCTCCGCCCGTGCGTCGATTCCACAGGCAACTTGGCAATCAGCTCTGCCGGCAATCAGCTCTCTCAGGCATTTACCCATAAACCCAAGCGCACCGGAAATACATACTTGAATCACTTTAACCATCCTTTTCTTTTTCTTTCCTTACAAATTTTTTCAAAAGAAAAAGCTTTGTCAGAAAAAATATACCGGCTGTCAGATGCGGCAGCGGCGTTCTTCCATAGCAGCGCGCAGCAAGGCGATTTTATCCTCCTCCATGGCGCACAGGGGCAGACGGCATTCTCCGGCGTCCCAGCCCAGCAGGTTCATGGCGGCTTTTACGGGGACGGGGTTCACGTCGCAGAACAACGCGTCTATCAAGGGCAAATAGTCCAGCTGCAGCTGCAGGCTCTCTTTTACCTTACCTTCAAAATAAAGGCTGCACATATTATGTGTGTCGGCCGGGGCGATATTGGATAATACCGAGATGACGCCTTTTCCCCCTAAAGAGAGTACCGGAACGATCTGATCGTCGTTTCCTGAATAAAGGGGCAGGTCGTCCCCGCAGGCCTGGGCTATATGCGCAACATGGCTTAAATTTCCGCTGGCTTCTTTCGCGCCGGCGATAAGGGGATGTTTAGAGAGTTCGCGATAGGTTTCTACTGAGATGTTCATGCCGGTGCGGGAAGGCACATTATAAAGGATCATAGGAAGTTCCACCGCTTCGGCCACCGTGAGAAAATGTTTTATCAGGCCCTTTTGAGAAGTTTTGTTATAATAAGGCGTCACCTGTAAAAGGGCGTCGGCGCCGGCGTTTTTGGCCTCCATAGAAAGATGTACGCAATGGCGGGTGTCGTTGCTGCCGGTTCCGGCTATCACCGGTACGCGCCCCGCAACTTTTTGGCAGGTATAACGGATGACTTCGATATGTTCTTCATCCGGCATGGCCGACGCTTCACCGGTAGTACCGCAGATGACGATACTGTCTGTGCCGTGAAGGATCTGATGATCCAAAATTTTGCCGAGTTCTTCATAATTGACGCTGCCATCCTTGTGCATAGGGGTAATGACGGCAACGCCTGCGCCGGTAAAGATTGGTTTTTTCATATACAGGCTCCTTTAATCATTTATCAAAATAACCTTTGGCGGCCAACAACTCGGCAAGAAGGACAGCGCCGCCCGCCGCGCCGCGCAGCGTATTGTGCGACAGGCAGACAAATTTATAATCATATTGGGTATCTTCTCTCAAACGGCCGATAGAGACAGCCATGCCGTTTTCAAGGTTTCGGTCAAGACGGGTTTGCGGACGGTCCGGCTGTTCAAAATAATGCAAAAATTGTTTTGGGGCGCTGGGCAGTTCCAATTCCTGCGCAGGGCCGCGGAAAGACGCCCACTTTTCTTTGATCTCGTCTATGGACGGTTTTTTATCAAAGCTTAAAAAGACAGCCGCCATATGCCCGTTTGTGCAGGCGACGCGCAGACACTGTGCGGTAATAGCAGGGCTGGAGGCGGGGACGATGACGCCGTTTTCCACCTTTCCCCAAAGTTTCAGCGGTTCCTGCTCACTTTTTTCTTCCTCTCCGCCGATATAGGGGATGACATTATCGAGCATTTCAGGCCAGGTTTCAAACGTTTTGCCCGCGCCTGAAATAGCCTGATAGGTACATACCAGGGCTTTGGATACGCCGAACTCCTGCATCAGCGGATGCATGGCGGGAACATAGCTTTGCAGCGAACAGTTTGATTTCACCGCAATAAACCCCCGTTTGGTGCCGAGGCGTTTACGCTGGAAAGGAATGACATCCAAATGCTGCGCATTGATTTCAGGCACGATCATCGGGACGTCCGGCGTAGAGCGGTTGGCTGAGTTATTGGAGACCACAGGACATTCGGCCTTGGCATAGGCCTCTTCCAGGGCTTTGATCTCCTCTTTTTTCATATCCACCGCGCAGAAGACAAAATCCACCTGCGCCGCCACGGATTTTACGTCGGCGGCGTTTAAAACGATCATATCGGCGGCCTTTTGCGGCATGGGTGTCTCCATAGCCCAGCGCGGGCCCACCGCCTCACGATAAGATTTGCCTGCGCTGCGGGGGGACGCCGCCAGCGCGGTGAGCTCAAACCAGGGGTGCCCATCCATCAGAGAGACAAAGCGCTGCCCCACCATACCGGTAGCGCCCACGATACCAACACGATATTTCTTCAAAAATAACAATCCTTTCTTATGAGCTGTCTGCCGTTTTCATGTATATGTTTTTAAAAACACGAAAATACAAAGGGCAGGCATACTCTTGTTAAAATAAAAAAACCGGTCTTGAAAACCGGCTGCATATGCAATATAATCTAATAGATTGCATAAAACAGCGCAACGCGCCTTTTCAGCGCGACAGTTCCGCCGCTTTCACGTACGGACCCAAGCGGCAGGCTGACCGGACCTTCCGCTTTCGGCGGTGCGGCCTTTCGCGCTGCATCTAAGGGCGGGCCGCCCTCCGCAGCGGTACTCATCCTTACCGCGCCTCTGTTTTTATTAACTATAGCATTGCCGCGCTTGGGTTGTCAATATATAAAACCAACAAAAGCCGACTGGAAAGGATTCGATTTTATGCCGAATATGTTGAAAAGTGATTTTTATTATGAACTGCCGCAGGAACTGATCGCGCAGCATCCCGCCCAGCCGCGCGACCATAGCCGTCTGATGGCCTTAAACCGCAAAACCGGAGAGACCGCACACCATATGTTTTATGAGCTGCCCCAGCTTTTGAAATCAGGAGACCTGCTGGTAGTCAATAACTCTAAAGTAATACCGGCGCGCATCATAGGGGTAAAGGAGCCTACGGGGGCTGTCTGTGAGCTGCTTTTGCTGAACGAACGTAAAGCAAATCGGTGGGAATGTCTGGCGAAACCAGGAAAACGCCTTCAAAAAG
>JAUNTE010000136.1 GCA_030538855.1 Oscillospiraceae bacterium | reverse complement strand
GACGGTCAGCGCATTTTTCTGCACCTGAAAGCCATGGTAGCGGGTACCGTCAAAAGCAAGGGTCAAAAGAATATGCCGTTTCATGTTTATTCACCCGATCCCAAGCAGGCCGCACAGCCACCCCGAGGCGCCGATAACCGTAAAAATCAACACGCAGAACAGCGCCGCCCATACGTCGTTTTTATGAAAACGCAGCTGACGCAGCCGTGTGCGGCCTTCTCCGCCGTGATAACAGCGGCATTCCATCGCCATCGCCAACTCGTCGGCGCGGCGAAACGCTGAAATAAATAAAGGTATCAGCACAGGCACCAGGGCTTTGATACGCTGCGTCAGCTTGCCTGAATCCAGGTTTGCGCCGCGCGCCTTCTGCGCGTTCATGATTTTTTCCGTCTCTTCGATCAAGGTGGGGATAAACCGCAGCGCAATGGTCATCATCATCGCCAGCTCGTGTACCGGAAGGCGCAGCTTCGCAAAAGGAGACAGCAACCTCTCTATGGCGTCTGTCAGTACGATGGGGCTGGTGGTGTAGGTGAGCAGCGACGTACCGCTGATCAGGCAGATGATACGCACCATCATAATGACGGCGTAATAGACGCCCTCCCACGTGACGGTGAATATCCACCATGAGAAAATCGGCGTTCCCGCCACAAAAAACAAATTCAAAACCGCTGTAAAAATAATGATGGGTAAAATCGGCTTCAGGCTTTTTAAAATCACTTTTACCGGTATCCGCGCGATAGCGTACATCAAAAAAACAAAAGCTGTCGAGACGACAAGGCCGATGGGGTTCGTCCCAATAAACAGCACCACGATATAAGCGATCGTCGTCAAGATCTTCAGCCGGGGGTCCATCTCATGTACAACCGAGTTTCCGGGGAAATGCTGGCCGATCGTAATGTCTCTAAGCATCGCCGCCGCCCCCCTTCGCCGCCAAAAACTTTTTGACGGTCTTCACCGCATAGGGGATCGTGTACACGTCGTCGGTGATCTCCAGCCCCATGGCCCTCAGCCGCAGAAACACCTTGGTGATCTGCGGCACTGAAAGCCCCATATCCAGCAGCTCCTGCGCGTGGTCGAACACCCGCTCTGTGGTATCGTACATGGCGATCTCGCCGTCTTTCAGCACCAATACCCTGTCTGCATAATTGGCGATGTCCTCCATCGAATGGCTTACCAAAATCACGGTGCTGCCGGTCTCGTCATGCCATCTTTTCACCTCGCTGAGTATCTGCTCCCGTCCCTCGGGGTCAAGGCCCGCGGCAGGCTCATCCAGCACCAACACCTTCGGCTCCATGGCGATGACCCCGGCAATCGCGGCCCGCCGTTTCTGCCCGCCTGAAAGTTCAAAAGGTGAACGTGCCAGCAGCGCCTCGTCCAGCCCGCAAAAGGCTGAGGCCCTATGCACCCTGCGTTCGATCTCTTCTTTATCCAGCCCCATATTGGTGGGGCCGTAGGCGATATCTTTGGCGACGGTCTCTTCAAACAGCTGGTATTCGGGATACTGAAAAACAAGCCCCACTTTAAAACGCGTCTCGCGTATTTTATGGGGGTCTTCCCACAAATCCTCTCCGTCGATATACAGTTTCCCGGACGTGGGCTTATTGATGCCGTTAAAATGTGTGATCAGGGTGCTTTTTCCGCAGCCGGTCGGCCCGATCACCCCCACAAAGGCGCCTTCCTCTATTTCAAAACTCACGTCCTTCAGCGCCACCGTTTCGCCCGGCATACCGGGGTTATACACATAACGCAGATGCTCCGCTTTGATCATCGTACTCATCCTACTGCCACCCCGCTTTCCGGCGGCGTTTTTCCAGACAGCAGCTGATAAAGGGCCTGGGCGCATTCCTCATCCGTCAAAATATCCTCCGGCAGCGCAAAGCCCTCCCTGCGCAGTTCCAGGCACAGTTCGGTGGCCTGCGGCACATCGAGGCGAAGCTCCTTTACCCGCTCTACCTGGCTGAAGATCTCTTTGGGCGTGCCCTCCATCACAATGCGGCCCTCGTGCATCACCAATACCCGGTCCGCTTCCGCCGCCTCTTCCATATAATGGGTGATCATCACAACGGCGATGCCAAACTCATGGTTCAGCTTGCGTACTGTTTTCAGTACCCGCCCGCGGCCGCGCGGGTCCAGCATCGCGGTCGCTTCGTCTAAAATCAGACAGTCGGGCCGCATGGCGATGACCCCGGCAATGGCGACGCGCTGTTTTTGCCCGCCCGAGAGCTGGTGCGGCGCGTGGGTGCGGTATTTGTAGATCCCCGACATCTCCATCGCCTCGTCTATCCGGGTGCGTATCTCCTGCGGCGGCACACCCAAATTTTCCAGGGCGAAAGCCACGTCTTCCTCCACCACCGACGCCACGATCTGATTATCCGGGTTTTGAAACACCATTCCCACCTTTTGGCGGATATCAAACAACTTGTCTTCGTCGGCGGTGGACATTCCCTCTACCAGCACAATGCCGCTGGCAGGCAGCAAAATAGCGTTGAAATGTTTTGCCAGGGTGCTTTTTCCACAGCCGTTCGCCCCCAGTACCGCCACCAGTTCGCCTTTTTTTACCTGCATCGATACCTGATGCAGTACGTCGGGCGCGTCGTGCGCATATCGAAAATCGACTTTTTCAGCCGACAGCATCTGTTCCATTGCTCTTTCCCAGCTTTCTAATTAAAGGCTGAAAGCCGGCGCGCTTCGCCGGTCTCTCGCTTTGTGGACGGTCACTCGGCCGTCCATACGGCGGTAGAACCACAGGGCACCGCAAGGCCCGTCGCCGTGACGGGCAGCCCGATCTCATCACACTGCGTCCGCCCGCCAAAACGCGGCTCAAGCCGCGCTTGTAATATATACCGCATAACAGAGGGGCTCACCCCCGCCGTATAGCTGTTTACCGCGAAGAAAAGCGGTTTTTCACTCAGCAGAGCGGCGCATTGGGCAATCAGCCCGTCGATGCACTCCTCCAGCTTCCACACTTCTCCTCCCGGCCCGCGGCCATAGCTGGGCGGGTCCATAATAATCCCCTCATAAAAACTCTTCCGGCGCTCCTCCCGCGCTGCAAACTTGGCGCAGTCGTCCACGATCCACCGGATGGGCTTGTCAGCAAGGCCGCTTTTCCGCGCGTTCTCACGCCCCCACTGCACCATACCCTTACTTGCGTCCACATGGCATACCTCGGCCCCCGCAGAGGCGCAGGCCAACGTCGCGCCGCCGGTATAACCGAACAGATTCAGCACCCGCGCGGGCCGTTTCGCGCCGCTTAACAGGTTTTGGTACAATTCCCAGTTGACGGCCTGCTCAGGAAAAAGCCCGGTATGCTTAAACCCGGTGGGCGATACCTCAAACAAAAGCTCTTTGTAACGAATATCCCATTTTGGGGGCAACGGCCGCCTCTGCTCCCAGCTTCCGCCTCCGGTACATGCACGGTGATAAACGGCGTGGGCCTTTTCCCACAGAGAACTTTTCCGTGCCGTATGCCATAATATCTGCGGGTCGGGCCGCACCAGCAGCACCTCTCCCCAGCGCTCCAGGCGTTCTCCGTCCGTCGCGTCCAGCAGCTCATAATCTTTCCAGTTTTGTGCGCTTCTCATGCCGTCTCCTTAATCAAACAAGGTCTGCTGTCCCGCCTGTGTGTTCTGCGGGGGCGGTTTCAGGCCCAAATGCCGGTAAGCCGCCTGCGTCACGCAGCGCCCACGGGGGGTACGCGTCAAAAAGCCCATCTGCATCAGATACGGCTCGCAGACGTCTTCCAGCGTAACAGCCTCTTCGCCCAGCGCCGCCGCCAGCGTCTCCAGGCCTACCGGCCCGCCGCCGTACAGCTCTATCACCGCCCGCAGCAGGCTGCGGTCAAGTTCGTCCAGCCCGTTTGAGTCGATTTCCATCCGCTTGAGGGCGCGGGCGGCTGTTTTTTCATCCACGATCCCCTCTGCCTTTACCTGGGCAAAATCACGCACTCTCTTCAGCAGGCGGTTGGCAACGCGCGGCGTACCCCGGCTGCACACTGCAAGCGCCTTGGCCCCTTCTGCCGTGCAGGCCACGTTCAAAATATCCGCTGAACGGCGGATAATGGTCGAGAGCTCGTCCGGGCTGTATAATTCCAGTTTCAAAAGCACGCCGAACCGGTCTCTCAGCGGGCTGGTCATCTGGCCCGCCCGGGTAGTGGCCCCGATAAGGGTGAATTTAGGCAGATCGATACGGATAGACTGGGCCGACGGCCCCTTCCCGATCATAATGTCCAGCGCAAAATCCTCCAGTGCCGGATACAGTACCTCTTCTACCTGACGTGACAGGCGATGGATCTCATCGATAAAAAGCACGTCGCCCGCTTCCAGGTTGGTGAGCAGCGCCGCCAAATCGCCGGGCTTTTCAATTGCGGGGCCGCTGGTAGTGCGTATCTGCACCCCCATCTCCCGCGCAATGATGCCCGCCAGCGTCGTTTTGCCAAGCCCCGGCGGGCCATACAGCAAAATATGGTCAAGCGGCTCACCCCGCATCCGCGCGGCCTCAAGGTAAATCTCCAAATTCTGCTTGACCTTTTCCTGTCCGATATATTCCTGCAGGCTTTTGGGCCGCAAAGTCATTTCCGCGTCGGCGTCCTCCCACATGGGCTGGGGAGAAATCAGACGCTCTGCATCAAAATCCGTTACTTCCATCCACGTCTCCCCTTTCTCATCGTCCCGACGCCATTGATTTCAAGGCGCCGCGTATCAGTTCACCCGTGGGCAGAGACTGATCCTGCGCGGCGACGGCCGCCGCCGCCTGTGATTGGCTGTACCCCAAATTGACAAGCGCCAGCACCGCCTGCTGCCCCGCACCCTCCGGCACTGCCGTGCCGCCCAGCGCCGCCGCGTCCACGCTGCCGCTGAAGCCCGCAACTTTTCCCGCTTTATCCTTTAACTCCAGCACCAGCCTTTGC
Organism: Oscillospiraceae bacterium; assembly: GCA_030538855.1. Taxonomy (GTDB): domain Bacteria; phylum Bacillota; class Clostridia; order Oscillospirales; family Ruminococcaceae; genus JAUNTE01. Next base: position 946 of record JAUNTE010000136.1, on the reverse strand, counting down.
GCAAGCTTAGGCCCTACACCGGGGCATTTTGTAAAAGCCTTATGGTCGCCTGCCGCAATGGCAAGCAAAATGCTGTCCGGCGTAAGATATGAGAGGATGCCCAGCGCCGCCTTCGGCCCAATGCCCGACACTGAAATAAGCAGCTTAAAGCTTTTGCGCTGAAGCAGGTCGGTAAAACCGTACAGCTCCAGCACATCGTCCTTCGCGTTCATATTCACTGAAAGGTAGGTATACAGCGTCGCCTCCTGCCCCGGGGCGGGCAAAACACCTGCCGCGGTAGAGGGTATCGCGATCTCATAAGCCACGCCCGCGGCGCATAGTACCGCGGTATCGGCTGTTTTTTCCAGTAATTTGCCTGTGATGCTGTACAGCATGGCTTCCTCCATCTTTTATATTTTATCGCGTATCACCGGCCAAACATGCGGGAATACGCACAGTGCGCGTGGCATACGGCCATCGCCAAAGCGTCGGCGGTATCATCCGGTTTTGGTATTTCAGGCAATTTCAGCACCCGGCGGGTCATCTCCTGCACCTGTTTTTTTACCGCCTTGCCATATCCCGTTACCGCCTGCTTTACCTGCATGGGCGTATACTCAAATATGGGTATGCCGCGCTCATGCGCCGCCAGCAAAATCACGCCCCGTGCCTCTGCAACATAGATCACCGTGGTTTGATTATGGCAGTAAAACAACTGCTCGATACTGACGGCGTCAGGGTGGGTACGGTCCATCACTTCGCCCAGGCCCCGGTACACCTGCAGCAGCCGCTCTTCAAACAAAACGCCTGCCTCCGTGGTCACCGCACCGTATTCCACTGTAGAAAACCGCTGTTTTGCATAGTCCACCACACCATATCCCACAATGGCGTAGCCAGGGTCGATACCCAGCACACGCATGACGCTTTTCTCTCCTTATTCTGTCCATACCATTTCCATAATAACTGTTTC
>JAUNTE010000135.1 GCA_030538855.1 Oscillospiraceae bacterium | reverse complement strand
AACAGATCAACATGATCACCGATATGCTGACCCGTAAGGTGGACGGGCTGGGCGTAGCGCCCAACGACGCCACCAGCGTGACCAACGTGTTCAATCAGGCCAAAGAGGCCGGCATCCCCGTCGTCACCTTTGACTCCGACTCAGAAAACGCGGAGCGCGCTTTCTGCATCCTGCCCGATACGGACGAGGCCATCGGCGAAGCGTTTCTCGCCGCGCTGATCAATCAGATGCCCGAACCCAAGGGCAAAGTTGCCGTGATGATCGCCTCGCCCAGCGCGGCCAACATCATCGCATGGCGTGATTCGGCCCTGGCGAAAATTGAGAAGGATTACCCGGATATCGAGATCGTAGGCGTGTATCCCTCCAACGACGACCAGCAAAAAGCGTATGAGAACGCCAAAAGCTTTATTCAGGCCAACCCTGACCTGGCGGGTATCCTCTGTCTGGCGGGCGCCGAGACCCCTGCGGCCTGCAAAGCAGTAGAAGAGGCCATTGAAGCCGGCCAGCTGCAAGAGGGCCAGGTGAAAGTGGGCGGCATGGGCATTCCCTCTCTGGTACGTGAGTACATCAAAGACGGCACCATGTCCGAGAGCGTTATGTGGAACCCGATGAGCATGGGTTATCTGGCGGTTTGGGCGCTGGACCAGCTGTCTCAGGGCAACGAAATTACAGACGGCACCGAAGTGCCGGGCGTTGGCACCATCAAAGTAGAAGGCGACCGGATCTACTGCGGCACCTTCCAATTTACAGCTGAAGACGTGGATAATTATCAGTTCTGATTTTACCGTTTGATTTTAAATATTTTAAGTTGAGTTGATTTTGAGCAGAGCAAGCCGGATGGTGCTGAGACGGCCATCCGGCTTTCTGATGGGAGGACGACCGATATGCAGGACATTATGCAGAAATTCCGTTTGGACGGAAAAAAAGGGTTTATCACCGGCGCGGCGCAGGGCATTGGCAAGGCGATCGCGGAAGCGTTTATTCAGGCCGGGGCTGAATTTGCCATCGTCGATGTCAATCAGGACAAGGCAAACGAGGTGGCGCAGGCTTTTTCAAAACAGTACGGCTGTGACATCATGGCCTATGGATGCGATGTATCCGACCCCGCCCAGGTGGACGCGATGGCCAAAGCGGTGGTGGAGAAATACGGCGTCATCGATTTTGCCGTGAACAACGTGGGCATCGTCAATTTTTATCCGGTAGAATCCGTCAAGCCCGAAGATTGGAAACGGGTGATCGACGTAAACCTGTTTGGCACCTTTTTATGCGCGCAGGCGGCGGCAAAGGTGATGATCGCGCAGAACAGGCCCGGCAGCATCGTCAATATGGCCTCGATGTCGGCGCGCATCATCAATACCCCGCAGACGACCTCAAGCTATTGTACCAGCAAAGCGGCCGTCGTGCATCTGACAAGGTCTCTGGCGGTGGAGCTGGCAAAATATAATATCCGCGTCAACTGCGTCAGTCCCGGCTATGTGGCCACCGAGGTGGTGACCGACTGGACGGACGAGGTGCAGGGGTGGATCGACCGCACCCCGCAAAAACGGATGGGCACCCCGGAGGATATCGCTGGGGCGTATCTCTATCTTGCCAGCGAGGCCTCGCGCTACGCGACAGGCACCGAGCTGCTCATCGACGGCGGCTATACCGCCATTTAAAGCTTTTTTCACGGAAAGTTTTCATGCTTTCTTTCTCTCCATAACCGAAAAAGGCGCCCTTTAAAGGGGCGCCTTTTTCGGTTATGGAGAACAGAAGAGAGACACATATTTTTAAGCGTCAGGAGAAGTGCAGCCGCCGGCACAAGCGCCGGAAGGCGGAACGCAGCGGGAGATAGCCAAAATTTTTTATGCCGGGACAAAACGTACAGCTTATATCGTTAAAAAGAGAAAAGGGCCACGCTGAGACGGCAGGCGGGCAAGGCCGGGCCTTGCGCCGTTTTGATAAGCATGGTCAACGGCGGTTTACAGTGACAGCTTGTGGATGACCTCGTTCAGCTGGGCGGCCGAGGCGTACAGCGCCTTTTGTTCGCTTTCGCTGAGAGGAATCTCTAAAATGGTTTCAAGCCCCTCTTTGCCGACGATGGAAGGCACACTCAGCGCAAGGCCCTGCAGTCCGTATTCCCCCTCCAGCACCACCGAGACAGGCAGCACGGAATGCTCATCTTTTAAAATACTTTCTGTAATGCGGGCCACCGCCATGGCGATGCCGTAGTAGGTTGCGCCTTTCCGCTCAATGATTTCATAAGCGCTGTCCCGCACGTCCTCATACATGTTTTTGATAAAACTTTGAAAGTCCTCACGCCCGCGCAGCTCATAAAAATGGTCCAGATCGATGCCTGAGATGTTCGCGCCGCTCCAGACGGCCAGCTCGCTGTCGCCGTGTTCACCAATGATGACGGCGTGGACGCTGCGGCTGTCTACCCGCAGCTGCTGGCACAAAAGATATTTCAGCCGGGCGGTGTCAAGCACCGTGCCCGAGCCGATGACCCGCTGCCGGGGATAACCCGAGATGCGCCGGGCCGCGTATGTCAGCACGTCCACCGGGTTTGAGACGATGAGCAGCATCCCCTCAAAGCCCTGCCGGGTGATGTTGGGCAGAATATTTTTTAAAATGGCCACGTTTTTATCAATGAGGTCAAGCCGCGTCTCGCCGCTTTTTTGTATGGCGCCCGCCGTAATGATGATGAGTACGCAGTCCCCTACCTCTTCATAATTGCCCGCGTGGATGTTCATACTGGCGGTATAGGGCAGGCCATGGCTGAGGTCCATTGCCTCGCCCTCTGCCTTTGCGCGGTTGGCGTCGATCAGCACAAGCTCTGAGCACAGGCCGCGCTGCATCAGGCTGAAGGCGATGGACGCGCCTACCGAACCGCAGCCGATAATGGCGATTTTTCGATAATTGATCATGAATAAATGCTCCTTTCGGGTAGTGATGCCTGTTTTTAGCATATCCCGTCAGAAAGAAAAAATCCGCTTTATAATGCCCGGTCCCTTACAGAAAAAAGAGAATAAAACCTTTTTGCAGCGTCGGCGGGCATTTACAGGGTTTGTTTTGTGGAGAGCGGCTGAATATAAAAAGCTTTGACACCCGCCCGGCGGCAGCTTACAATATAAAAAAGCCCTGCCGGTAAAGCGAAAAAAGGGGAGATACCGGCAGCAGACAGCTGAAAGCCGCGGCGCGGCAGAGAGCGGGACAGCGCGCCGAACAACAGAGGAGGGAGAGGCCGGATCATGGAAGAGATACCGCAGCAAAACGGAAGGAAACTGCTGATAGACGCTGACGGCTGCCCTGTGGTACGGCAGGCGGCGCAGCTGGCACAGCAATATGGTTTTGACTGTGTGCTGCTGTGCGATACCAGCCATCAGTTCTCGATACCCGGCGCCCGTACCATCACGGTGTCAAAGGGGCGTGACAGCGCAGATTTTGCGCTGGTGAATCTTGCGGCGCCGGGAGATGTGGCCGTCACGCAGGATTATGGGCTGGCCGCCATGTGCCTTGCAAAAAAAGCGGTGGTTTTAAACCAGAACGGCCTGGTATACACCCAGCAGAACATCGGCGCGCTGCTGGCAGAGCGGCACCAAAGCATGAAAGACCGCCGGGCGGGAGTACATAAAAAAGGGCCGCCCAAGCGCACGCCGCAGCAGGACGAGACATTCTGCCAGGCGCTGCGTATGCTGCTGCAAAAAGTGGGCGGTGAATATGACTTTGAAAAAACAGGGGAATAGAGAAGATGCTGGCGTAAACCGAAGAAGCTCTCGTTTTACTGCATTTATAGAAAGCGGCTGCTTATACAGCGGTGCCCTGCTTTATGCAGACGGCGGCTTGCATCTGCCGTCAGACTGCGTATAAACCGAGAATCCAATAAATACCGCGGGAAGGGTGGGCTGGAGCCGCTGCGTGTTCAGGCGACATTCAGCGCGCGGATTACCGCCGTCTGTATTTTAAAACGTGAGGGCAGCGCTTGCGAAATAAATATCTAACAGGAATATGAAAAACAAGAGCCATGGATCTTTTGATCCATGGCTCTTAGAAGTTTTAACAATACGGAACGTCCGCCGAATATTCTTCTTTTATACTATAACGGGGTAAAACCCACATCCGCCCGTCATTCCGCCCGCAGGCGGCACCTTTCTCATCGCGAAACCCAGCGAAGAAGATGGGGTCTGCCACAAAAACGAAAAAACACCCCGTCCGGCAACAAAACCGCGCCGTCAGGCGGGGGGCGTGCCATACGGGGTGTTTTCAGGTTGGTGCGCCTGACTGGATTCGAACCAGCGGCCTTCCGGGTCGGAGCCGAACGCTCTATCCAACTGAGCTACAGACGCATAGATAAAGAAGGCAAATGTTATTCTAGCACATTTTTATCTGAAAGAAAAGTCTTTTTTTGAAAAACCGGTTTGATGCTGGGCTGAAAAACAGAAAAACAATTTCAAGGCTGAATTTTTATAAAATCCTGAAAGCCGTTTGCCTTTATAGCATAACCTTCATGATGATAAAAAATAGCCGAGAACAAAAAACGCTGCGGCTGGGGTTCTAAAGTTTATTTTTTGTTGTTACGCGGCGCGCGCTCAGAAAAGCGCGCTGCTCCACAATAAAAAATAGTCGAGAACAAAAAACGCTGCGGCTGAGGTTCTAAAGTTTATTTTTTGTTGTTACGCGGCGCGCGCTCAGAAAAGCGCGTTGCTCCGCAATAAAAATAGAATGGCTTTTATGATGCGCTTCAAAAAGAACGGTTTATTCCTCAAAGAGAAAAAATGCCGCCCGTTTTTCAAAAACAGGCGGCATTTTTTGAATTCTCAACTGCGGTGAAGAGCAGAGTAAACAGCCTTTCCGATGACGCTGCTGGCAATAAAGCCGACGACTGCCTCAATAAGGCCCTGGATACCGACAAACAGCACGATAAACACAAAAGGATTGGCTGCGCCCAAAGCAGAGGCAAAACCTTGAATATAATCGGTGCTATAAAAAAAGAGTACCATAAAGCCCATAAAAAACAGAGTGTTCAGCACCGGGCCTGCAAGAGAGGCAACACCGAAAGAAAGCCAATGGGGCGCTTTTTTGGGCGCTTCTTCCGTCTGCATCTCAACCTCTTTACGTTTATCTTCAGCCTTATAAAGAGCTTTAAAAATCACCCCTGTGAGCCAGCCCGCAAGAAGACGGGTGGGCACGCAGACCAAAAAAGTAAGAAAAGGATTGATACCCAGCAGCGTTGAGCCAAAAAGGCTGACGCCAAAACAGGTGCCAAAGCTGGTAAGCCCGAAGATGCCGCCTAAAATGGCCCCCGCGGCCGGCCCAAGTAAAATTGCGCCCAGCGTAACGGGGATCATCAAAAAACTGATCTCAAGCCCGGCCGTGCGGAAATAGCCCAAAGGCGTATAGGCTAAAATCAATTCCAGCGCAATCAGCAAAGCCAGCTGTACCAAATAACGGGTGTCGATTTTCTTTTTTGTTTTCATAAATAACTCCTTACTGCCGCTCGGCCCTTGCGTCCGATACAGCGTAACATAATAAATATGCCGTTTTTTAAAACGGCCCCTTCGGCCTTGCTGCCGCCCAAAGTGTGGTGCGGCGCAAAAGGCATACTATTTATATAATATATTCAAAAAGAAAATGCAAGCGAAAATAAAAGATAAAAAGACAAAGCCTTAATAGGCAGCTTCTCACTATAATAAGAAAGAAGTGAGAAAGAAAAGAGGACTTTTGATAATGTGAAAAATTTTCCTGAGAAAAACGAAAAAAACAGTTGACAAGATGAAAAAGAGATGGTATGATAATCAAGCTGTCACTCCTCACGGGGGCACAGCACAGGACCTTGAAAATTAAACAATATCGAAAAGCTTGACGGAAACTCAAA
>JAUNTE010000134.1 GCA_030538855.1 Oscillospiraceae bacterium | reverse complement strand
CAATAAAAAGAGGCGGGGCTGTTCACATGTGAACAGCCCCGCCTCTTTTTATTGAATGTGAAAACCGCTGGCTTTGTCGGTGGAGGTACCCGTATAAAAGCTTTCGCTTCAAGCGTCAAGCGAAGCGAGCTGACCAATAGAGATTTTCTTTTTGGAGAAAATCTGCGGCAGAAAGGATACGGGCTGTTTTAACAGCGGCGGGACACGCGATGCAGATGACAAATATTTCAGCGCGTCTTGAGATGCTTACCGGTAACAGGCCCTATAAGGGCCTGCGCATACCCTCGGCTTTGCCGGAGGTTTAGAAATAGGGGCTTTGGGTTTATCGCGAAAGAGAAGGGTCGCCGCAGCGAAGCGGAGGCCGTTTCATCACCTGCCCGGTTAGCGCCTCAGCAAAGGAGCGTGCAAAATGGGCGGAGACAAGCGCCCGGCCGCGAAAAACATAAACAGAAAGGAAAAGATTGCCTCAAAAAGCGGCCCTCATAAAAAAGTATGGGAATGTTTAGGGAAAACGGCGCGGTTTGCGGCTGTGCCGCTGTAACTTTTTGCGGTTTATTTGGCAAAGCAGAGAACGCGTGAGCCGGTGAAAAATTTGCAGCCTTTATCATTAAAATGCAATACATCACCAGACAACTTAAAAGAAGTATAAAGGGGAGCGAAAGATATGTTTTTTCTCTTTATTGATGAAACACATCTGGAAAGGCTCAGACAAAATTATTTGATAAATATCAAAAAGCGGGGAAAGCTCATCTGCTTTTCACCCGCTTTTTGTTGCCTTTTATATGGCGGCTGCCTTGTTCCATTTTTTATTGCTGCGCCATGAAAGTATTTGATCCCGATGACCTCCACACTCGCCGCTGTCGCGGCAATCGGGCGAACGGCGAAAAAATAGCCTCCGCAAAGCGGAGACTATTTTTTATTGTCTGAAGCCGAAAATACAGCTTAAAAGCTTTTGTCTTGTTTTATAAAAAACCGCAAAACCGTATGAAAACAGGTTTCTTTATAAATGATTGTCAATCCATAATAACTTTTTACCAGACATTTGGGCAAGTCGGGCACCATTTAGGGCGCCGCAAACTTTCTTTTTCAGGTTGTACGCGCGGAACGATAGAAACCCGTTTTTGGGGGCTGGTGCGGCTGCCCCACCTGGTATTTTCCAACCTCAAAAGCAGGGCTGCACGCTCCATTTCCAATGTTGACATTGAGGCTCATGTAAGGGCCGCCTATAGCTCGTGAGAAGCGTAGCCGTCCCTATAAGGGGCGTTCATGGAGGACTGAGGAAATCGGCAAACGATTTGGGTGATGTGTATGCACGCAAAAACTGCCTGCCGCTATGATGTACCCCATTTTTGCTAATGCGCATTTTTAACAATACAGCGCAGCAAAGAGTATGCTGATAATCTACTTAATTCATCAAATATTTAGCCAATCGCGGACATTCTTCAAGGCAATGCTTTGAAAGACTATCGGCAAATGATTTTGTAAAGTACAATCTAATAAATGGGTCAAATAATTTTCCGATACCACTGAATCCTACACACAACTTATGGTCTATTTGAAGTCTATTAGGCGTATCAGCCAACTCTAAACGCAAAACAGCGGGTATGCGTAATCCCATTCGCTTCATTTGCCACGCTGCACATGCTGGTCTATTGGCAGTTACAACTTCTGCAAAAAATTTCAGTCTGTGTACGCCGCCTAAATATTCATCATAATAAACCTCATCACCTAAATGACTTGAGGCACCACGCTTTGTAATATAAAATGCCAAATGTTCATTAGGAAACCATTTTTGATAGCGGTCATTATCGGGATTTATCATAAAGTCATAGAACTGCTCTGCTTTGGCATTTGTTACAACTAATTGTGTTGTGTGGTAAATCAAATCATTTTTCTCTTTACAGAACAAAATATAAATGATTTGGGTACGCCTTTTCCGCCTAAAGCGTATTCACTCTGCCTTTTTGCCAACCGGCGGATATACACTTGCCGAACGCAAACCCTGAAAAAAGTATAACCTGTTACAGGCCTTCACGCTGGCGAAGAAGCGCATCCAGGGTATCTTTTACCGCCTGCTGGGCGGTCTTATCCATCTGCGCCGATGTTTTCGGCCCGCCGTGAGCCGCTAAGGCGTAGGGGTCATTCAGCGCCACATGAGAATCCGTCAGCAGCGCATAAAGCTGATGGTGCGTCCACTGCCGCTCTGTCTGCGGCATACTGGGATCAAAATAATCCGACCACGAGCACAGATATTTGCCGGAGATATAAGCCAAGCTGTCGATGGGGGCCGAAACAGCTTCGTCATAAGCGCCCGCGTAGTAGCTTTTAACGTTGCTCTCTGTTTCCATCAGCTGCCCTAAGTAAGATTCAAAATACGCTTTCCGGGCGATAGAACCGTCGGGGTCGACCTCCCAGTAAGGGTTTGTCTCCAACTGAGGCTGATTTTCGGGCGGCCATTGTTTGGCAATATCCATAAAGTCTTCTTTTGTCATAGTTTGAAGCTGCGGCGCGGTTTTGCCCGCCAGGGCCTCCATCCCCGCTTGTGAAATGGTCAATCGATCGCCGTGAAGCGAAACCGTTTTCGCTGCCGCTGGTTTCTCCGATGCAGAAGCCGGCGCTGTTTTAGGCGGATAAACAGAGCTGGCGGGGGAAGCGGACGTAACCTTCATAAAAAAGCACCCTTTCTCTATTGAGCTGCGCAAAGCGTCAAAAACATCTGCGGTTTTTATCCTGCCGTGCCCTGCCTGTGCAGGACAAGCTATATAATTTTATTATACCGTGGTTGACTGTTTCGTGCAATAAAAAGCGTTGTTTTGTGCCGTCGTTCTGCGGCAAAAAACTTTTATAAAAAACTTTTGGCAAATCCTCATAAAATTTTATCACCGGCGCTGAAAGCGAAGGGCAAAGCGGCGGCCCCGCCTTGACATTGCGGCACGGTTTGCTATACTGGAACTAAAGATGGAATGGATTCCAAATCAAGGGGAAGTGGCGGCATGGAGAAGGAAAAGACAGTGCGGCTGTTGGATGTGGCGCACCGCGCGGGCGTGGGTGTGGGCACCGCCTCGCGGGTATTGAACAATGAGCCCAGCGTGGGTGAGGACAAGCGGCAAAGGGTGATGGCCGCCATCGCAGAGCTGGGCTACCGCCGCAACGCTATTGCCCGCAGCCTGAAGGTGAACCGTACCAAGACCCTGGGCGTTATCATTCCCGACGTTGCCAACGAGTTTTATTCTGAGATCGTCCGCGGGGCCGAGGACGCGGCCCGGCGGGAAAAATATAATATCCTTTTATGCAGTACCGACGGCAACCCTGAAAAAGAGCGGCACACCGTCATCATGCTGAGTGAAAAACAGGTGGACGGCATCATCATGCTGTCTTATGGGCTGAGCCCGGAGACGCTTGAGAGTTTAAAAAAGGCGGACGTGCCGGTCGCCCTGATCTCAACGCTTACCGAAGAACCGTCGTTCATCACCGTCAACATCTCTAACAAAAGCGCGGCGCGGCAGGCGGCAGAGTATCTGATCGGGTTAGGGCACCAGAGCATTGCCATGATCGCGGGGCCGCAAACCGATAGAGACGGCGGCGAAAACCGTCTTGCCGGATACCGTGAGGCGCTGGAAAAACACGGCCTTTCGTATGATGCGGCCCTGGTGGAACGCAGCAGCGCTTATACTTATGAGGAAGGTTACCTTTGTATGCAGCGGATATTAAGCCGTAAAAGAGGTTTTACCGCCGTCTTCGCCGCCTCAGACCATATGGCCATCGGCTGTATCAAAGCTCTATGGGACAACGGTTTACAGGTGCCCAGCGATATATCGGTGATCGGGTTCGATAATCTGTCCATCACCGCTTATTCCACCCCGCCGGTAACGACGGTCAACCAGCCCCGGTATGAGATGGGCCGTTTTGCGGCGCAAAAGATCTGCCGGGTACTGGCTGGCGAGGAAATAGACGACCCGCATTTACAGCTGGAGCACAGCATCATCCGTCGTGATTCTACAGCGCAGCAGGGCTGATTTTCGCAATTTTTTGATAAAAAAGATGTGTTTTCGTCAATTTTGCTGGATAAAGGACGGGAATATTGTCGATTTTTTCGCTTGACAGATAAAATCGAAGGTGTATACTGTAGACAAATGGAATCGATTCAAAAAGATGAAACGCTTTCTACAAAAAGAAAAAATCTCTTTTTTTAGGATAATTTGGAATCGATTCAAAATGTTGGAAGTTATGTAAAATATGGTAAATGGCCCTTGGCCGGCCCTGCCGGTAAAAGAAAAACGTTATCGGGCCTATAAAGAAAAGAGGCGGTTTTATGCATGCTGAAGTAAAGCAGACTGTCTGGGACGGGCGCAGGGCGCTGCGGCTGCGGGCGGGTGGCTATGAGGCGCTGGTGGTGCCTTCTCTGGGGGCAAATGTGCTGCAGCTGTTATATCACGATGAGGAGCAGGCCCGCACGCTGGATATCCTGCGTACGCCGGATAAGGCGCAGACCCTGCTGGACGACCCTTACGCCTATGGGATACCGGTGCTTTTCCCCGCAAACCGCATTGCGGGCGGCGCTTTTACTTATGACGGTGTGACGTACAGCTTTCCACAGAATTATCCCAACGGCGTGCATATCCATGGCGTGCTGCATCATTACGATTGGCCGGTGGCACAGTGGTATGCGGATGACGCCGGGGCGGTGGCGGTGATGGAGGCCACGACCCAGGACCCGGCTTTGCGGCGCAGCTTTCCCATCGATCTTGTCATCCGGCTGGAATGCGTCCTGAATGAAGACGGGCTTTTACAGCGGTTTATTTTAAAAAATGGCAGCGATGTGACCATGCCCTTCGGCCTTGCGTATCACACGGCTTTCCGCCTTCCGTTTACAGAGGGGGGCAAAGCGGAGGACGTGCGGCTGCATCTGCCGCTGGCCGGCCTTTGTATGGACGACCCGGTGGACCGGCTGCCCTCGGGCGAGGTGGGGCCGCTTTCAGCTTATGAGGCGGCGTTTGCCTCACGCGAAGGGGGCGACCCGCTGAAAGAACCGCTGGACGCGCTTTACAAATCTTGCTGCGGCGGCGGCGAAGCGGTGCTGCGGGATATAAAAACAGGGCGCGAAGTGGTTTACGTGGCAGACAAAAGCGATAAGTACTGGATCGTCTGGAACGGCCGCGAGCAAAAAGATTTTGTTGCGGTAGAGCCTCAGACATGGCTTTCAAACGCAGTGCATCTGCCGGACCCTGCCTCTCATGGGGTGCTGTATCTGGCGCCGCACACGGCGTGGCAGTGTGAGACCAGGATCTACGTGCGGTAGAAACGTAAGGGGGGATACTATGGGCGAAAAGATATTGGAGATGCGCGGTATCGCCAAATCCTTTTCTTCTGTCTATGCGCTGAAAAACGCGCAGCTCAGTTTAGAAAAAGGCAACGTTATGGCGCTGGTGGGCGAAAACGGGGCGGGAAAATCCACCCTGATGCGCATTTTGACAGGCATTTACGATTACGATGAGGGCGAGATCTTTTATAAGGGAGAAAAAGTCCGTTTTAAAAATGCGATGGAATCCCGAAACGCCGGTATCGCCATCATCCATCAGGAATTCAATCTCTTTCCAAATTTGACGGCGGCGGAGAATATTTTTCTTGAGGACAAAGCGATACGCAGGCGCGGCCTTATCGAATGGAAGACCATGAACACAAAGGCGCAGCAGCTGGTGGATTCCATCGGGGGCGCTTTCTCCGTCACTGAGAAGGTGCAGGACCTGACGGTGCAGAACCAGCAGGTGGTCGAGATCGTCAAAGCGCTGGCCGCCAATGCCGAGATCATCGTCATGGACGAACCCACCTCGGCCCTGCCCGAGAGCGAAGTGCAGCATCTGTTCACCACCATCCGGGGGCTGAA
>JAUNTE010000133.1 GCA_030538855.1 Oscillospiraceae bacterium | reverse complement strand
GGTCTTTGATCTGTCTTACCAACTCTTCAATATTTTCTTCTTCATTTCTGCATGGCAGCGCCACGCTTATCAATTTTTTCTTCATTGCAGTTTATCCTCACTCATTTACCCGTTTTGTGTACCTAAAAAAAGAAAATCTCTTCCTTCTTCGCGGCCTAATTTTTTCATCAGCCTATAGCCCTCTTTTTTTCCTGAATAATTAGCCAGCAATACCAGGGCCGCAGGGTAATCGGCCAACTGCTCAGGCTTTAATATCTGTACATCATGAAAGGTTCCCTCTACAAATTTATCTATCGCCGCAACCATCCTCGCTTGAGGATACAGATTCTCCATGGCTTTGTAAACGCTTTCTCCTATCAAACCGCATCCCCATATGATAAAATCAAACTTTTCGTCTTTTCTAGGCAGGGTTTCCAACAGATAATAATAACGGCTGCCATACCGGCTCTTTGTTCTGGCCTCATAAAAATCGCTGACTTCACAACGCAGTTTCCATTTTTCATAAGCGTTTTGAATTTCAAAAACAGCCAGCTGAACAATTTTTTCCTTCTCCTGTTCAAACTCTACAGGGGCAGGGTCCCACGTGATCTCGTCCATATTTTCAGGCGTATAGATGGAAAGATACCGGTCGATCCATCCAAATCGCTCAGAGCAATTCTCCGTTATCGCAATCACCGGTATCCCCATCGCGGCGCAGGGGGCCAGCGCATGGATACGGCTGCTCACCACTAACGCGGCCTCACGCGCATATTTCCGCAGTCTGGTTTTGGCGCAGTCCTGATAAAACCGTGCGGCCTCGTCTGTCTCAGCCATCGGTTCCATAGGCAAAAGATGCGTCAGCGTCTCCGCTTTTTCTCTCAGAGATACGGGGATACCGCCCATGGCTCTCTCCGGCACGTCGATAAAAAATACCTTTTCCCCCTGTACAGAGGCTTCCCGCCGGGGCAGCGTTACGGTGATGCAGCCCGATAAATAGCATTGGATCCCTTTTTTTCTGAGATTATTCATCGAATATTCGTCACGGCATCCAATTGGTTCGTATCTTTTTAAATATTCCAACGTTTTATTATTAAATTCTGAGGCGGCAAAATGTGCAGAAAAAAACACCGGGATAATCTTAGGAGAAAGCGGCAGGCGGGCGTTTTCAAGCCCAATTGCAACGCCAAGCATCGGCAGTAAAACATATTCGCCGTCGTACGTCTGCAAATCGGCATAGCAAATATCTTGAATTTGTTCCTCAGTAATCCCCATTTGTTTATAGATATAATTCAGCGCTTCGATCTGAACTGCGTCGCCGATATTAAACCCTTTTAAACGTTTGGCATAGTCGCCATAATTAAAAAGCAAGCGCCCATATTTCATTTACTCAGCATCCTTTATTTTTATTTGGGTACATAATATGAAAATTCATAATCCTGCCCCATGATAAAAGAATAGACATATTCAAATTTTTCCTCTATCAAAACATCCAGGTTTTCAATACGTGTAAAAGTAATTGAATTGATCAAAATAGGCGCGTCGGCATTTTTTAATATCTCATATGCCGTTTGTTCGGTCTTCAGGCTCAAATATCCGGCTGGCAAATCCGCTATTTGTACGGGATTTTCCCACCCCAGCTGTGAATATAGAAAGGCCATTCCGTTGCCCAAAGCCAAGGTATTGGGCGGGACATTTTCTCTTACCTCCTGCACCACAGCCTGAAGCTTTTTATTTTCTTCTGTTTTTTCAGTAAAAACGTTTTGCCGGTACTGGATGGTCAACAAACAGGAAGCCAATGCCAACAGCAGTAATAAAATAATCAACAGCCATTTTCCCGCTTTGATGGCCGCACGCAGGATACTGGTGCCCACGGCATTTTTATCCCAATCCAAAAAACATTGTGCCAGATATCCTAAAAGAATGAACCCGGTATATTGAATGATAAGCAAACCGCCATAATGAGGCCGGTTAAAAAAGAAAGGCATGGCGCCGATCCCTAAAACCGCCAGTGCCGCGGCGGAGGTCAAATGCGCTGAAGGCCCTCTTCCTCCCATCGCGTACGTTTTTAACAACGCCGCCAATAAAAGAACCAAAAACAAAATCATTACATGCAGCCATGCGTTGTTCTCACCCTGCAGCTTTATCTGAAGTCCCTCGATTGCCTGAAGTCCCTTGACAAAATCAATGTTTTTATCAAGCGGCAATAACGGCACCAGATAATATTTTAAAGACAGCGCTTCTCCGCCTTTTAAAATATTCCAAAAAGACGTCAGCCCCCAACTGGCTAAGAACGCCAATACCCCAGCGCCGCAGTATCCAAAACTTTCTATATAAAGCCGCCCATCCTGAAAGCTTCTTTTTGAAAAAACCTTTAAGATATAAAAAGCGGCGGCCGCCAACACGCAGGCCACGCCCGCTTCTATGTTCCACTGCAAAGCCAAGGCCAATAATACAAATAAAATAATTTTATAAAAATATTTATCCGTTTTTTTATTTTTGCTTCCCCACACCAAATAACAGGCGATCAGCATCGGAAACAACATACGGTGCGGCAGGCCCTGATAATAGGGATGGACCTGCTTGGAGGCCATATGATATGTGGCAAAAAGAGTTAATATCCGCAGGCAGGGGCTTTTGATCAGGCCGTAAATACAGTAAGCGGCACACAAAGCCAAAACACCCGTCAGCAGCGCCATAACCTCTGGAAAATGCGATAGCCCCACAATTTTTAAGATATAAGACAATAAAATTCCGTAGTGGCCGTAAGTACCAAAGTTTATCTCGCTGTACGGCGTACCGTAATAGGCGTTATAGACGTTGTTAAAATAAGCGTCGGTATGATATAAGCTGTAATTATCCATACCATTATTGGGAAAATAATTTCCTAATACAGTTAAAAGAAAAACGATCCCCACCGCAACGCCATACACAATGAAAGATTTTTTTGAACCATTTGCCGCCAACCATCCAAAGCGGTGCTGAAGCATCAGAAAAACGATGCTCGCAAACACAATACAAAGCAGCAGCAAAAAGGCAGGCATCTGCTGCCAATAGTATTTTTCAACCGGTGCCCCCTGCATAGTGTACAGGCGCTGATACATATCTATCAAGATGGCCGCGCCAACCGCAAAAAATGTAACGGATAAAAGGGCATGACCTGAAGGATTTCGGCTTTTCAGTAATAAATCATCAAAGTTGAAAACAGCCGTCCTGGTTAAAAAATAAAAACAAAAAAACGCAACTGCGCTCACAATGCCGCTGATAATAAAAATCATCACATTTGACAGCATCCCCGCCGGAATCAAACTCAGCAGCACACACATCGAAAGGATAAAAGTGGTTATCGTTGATCCCAAAACGATCAAATTAGCCGATAAACTATTATTTGCTGTTTTTGACTCCGTGACTGTCTTGTCTTTCGTCATCAGCGTATCCCCTCCAAAATCACCTTGGCCATGTGGTCGATCATTTCGTCCGTCATGCCGGGGTAAACGCCCACCCAAAAGGTGTTTTCCATAATATAATCCGTATTTTCAAGGCCGCCCACAACACGGTAGCCCTCGCCGGTCTTGCGCATCTCGTCAAAGCAGGGGTGCTTGATGAGATCACCGCTGAACAAAAGGCGCGTCTGTACATTTTGTCCTTCAATATAACGTACCACGGCTTCACGCGAAAGCCCGCTGTCCGGTCGCAGCGTAAGCAAAAAACCGAACCAACTGGGCTGGCTGCCCGGGCAGGCCTCGGGCAAAATCAGCTTGTCCGCCGCGGGGGCAAGCGCATCCCGCAGGCGCTGCCAATTATGGCGGCGGCGCTCGATAAACGTGGGGAATTTTTTCAGCTGTTCGCAGCCGATGGCCGCCTGCATATCCGTCACTTTTAAATTGTATCCAAAATGGCTGTATACATATTTGTGGTCATAGCCTTTCGGCAGTTCGCCGTATTGGCCGTCAAACCGGTGTTTACAAAAGTTGTCCATGCCCGAGGGGCATACGCAGTCGCGGCCCCAATCCCGAAAACTTTTTATCAGTTTGTTCAGCAGCGGGTCATTGGTATAGACGCAGCCGCCCTCGCCCATCGTCATGTGGTGCGGGGGATAAAAGCTGCTGGTGCCGATGTCGCCGACGGTGCCGGTATACCGGGTCTCGCCGTTTATTTCATAACGGCTGCCTAAAGCATCGCAGTTGTCCTCTACCAGCCACAGGCCGTATTTGTCGCAAAATGCCTTGACTGCGTTCAAATCAAAGGGGTTGCCCAAGGTATGGGCCACCATGACGGCTTTTGTTTTTTCGCTGCGCGCGGCCTCCAGCCGGGTGACGTCGATATTATACTGGGGGATGGTCACGTCTACAAATACCGGCACCGCGCCATACTGGATAGCGGGGGTGACGGTGGTGGGAAAGCCGCAGGCGACGGTGATGATCTCATCGCCTTTTTTGATGCGCCGTTCACCCAGCTCAGGCGCCGTCAAGGCCATAAAGGCCAGCAGATTGGCCGAAGAGCCGCTGTTCACCAAGTTGGCGTATTTCACGCCCAGCCACGCGGCAAACTCTTTTTCAAACCGGTCGGCAAAACGCCCGGTGGTCAGCCAAAAATCCAAAGCGCTGTCCACAAGGCTGCACATCTCTTTTTCGTCAAACACACGGGCGGCATAAGTGATGCGGTCTCCCGTTTGATAAGGTTCTTTTTTTTCTTTATAGGCATGATAATATTCCGCAACCGCGTTTAATATCTGCGCTCTCGCCTGCGCCTCGGTTTTCCCCTCAAACATCATACTTCCTCCAAAAATTCACTGATCTGCCTGTCCATCACCGCCGGAATATCGCCGCCCTCCAGCCATACCCGCGTCCATTCAACCGTTTTCAAAACCGCTTCACCGATGTGCCAGCGGGGCTGCCACTGAAACGTGTTTTTCAGCTTTGAACAATCCAGCTTGAGAAAATTTGCCTCATGCGGGCCGCCCTGGGCGCCGCTGCTCCAGCCAAGGTTCCCCCATGTTTTACAAAAAAGCGTCACCAGGTCTCCGGTAGTCAGGCAGTCACAGTCGTCCGGGCCCACGTTGTAATATCCGGCAAAGCTTTTATCCTGATACTGCCTCTGCGCAATCATCAGATAGGCGGCCAGCGGCTCCAGCACATGCTGGTACGGCCGGGTAGAATATGGGTTGCGCACCAAAATATCTTCGCCTTTCTGCACCGCCCGCACACAATCGGGGATGATCCGGTCGCTGGCAAAATCGCCGCCGCCGATCACATTGCCAGCCCGCGCCGTTGATACGGCCACGGCCTCCGGCGCATGAAAAAAGCTGTTCCGGTAACTGTGCGTCACCAGTTCTGAACAGCTTTTTGAATTGGAATAGGGGTCATACCCGTCCAGCGGGTCGGTCTCCCGGTATCCCCATACCCATTCCCTGTTATGATAGACTTTATCCGTTGTAATATTCAAAACGCTTTTTACCGTCTCGCCATGCATCCTTACGCATTCTAAAAGGTTCACCGTACCCATCACGTTGGTCTCATAGGTATAGCGGGGCTGCTGATAGCTGTCCCGCACGATGGGCTGGGCGGCCAGATGAAAAACGATTTGAGGCCCGGCTTTGCAAAAAGCTTTTTCCAAAGCGGAAAAATCCCGTATATCCCCGATAATGCTGTCTATTTTCCCCTCCAGCCCGGCCAGCTCAAACAAATTGGGCTGGGTGGGAGGCTGCAGGGAAAACCCTGTCACCTGCGCGCCGGCATTTATCAGTATTCGGCACAGCCATGCGCCTTTAAACCCGGTGTGGCCTGTGATAAATACTCGTTTGTCTTTGTAAAATTCCAACATCGTCTTTTACTTCTCCCATACTTTCCAGGGTGCATTGCCCGTCGCCCATAAACCTTCCAGGTTCTGTTTGTCCCGGATGGTGTCCATACACTGCCAAAAGCCGTCATGCTTAAAAGCGGCAAGC
>JAUNTE010000132.1 GCA_030538855.1 Oscillospiraceae bacterium | reverse complement strand
AAGAGGAGATCAAATCTGCTTTTCAAGATGATCGACGGTATCGAAGGAATACCCATTTTCTTTGAGCCAGCCGATGATTGTAGGCAGGGCTTCGGCTGTGTTTTTGTTATTTTTTGTATCATGCATCAAAATAACCACGGTGGATTGTTCTTTACAGTCACGAATAACGTTTCTCGCAATAGTCTCTGCCGAGGGATGGCCGCCTACTGCGTCGTCGGCGCAGGCGTTCCAGTCAACGTAATGATATCCTTTTTCTTCTGCCTGTGCTTTTAAGGTCTTCATGATACTATCGCCGCCGTATTTGTGTGAAACGGTGTTGGTGCTGCCGCCCGGAAACCGCAGCCGGTCAGGCATGTTTTCGCCCAGATAGGGTTTTAGCTTTTCTTTTAGAGCATCAATATCGGCCCAATAGGCCTCAGGGCTTTGATAAATATCTTTGTATTCGTGGCTGCAGCTGTGCAGAGCGATACAGTGCCCTTCCGCAACCGTCCGGGTCAAAACCGGCAGATAATTTTCATTGTTCGGCGCGGCGATGACAAAAAAACTGGCTTTTACATCCTCTTTTTTCAATTGGTCAAGTACCTGTTCGGTAATTTTGCTGGGGCCGTCGTCAAAGGTGAGATAGGCAACTTTTGGCTGCGTGTCCTCTGGTTCCGCGTCAGTTTCACTGTCCGCGGCGGCGGTGGGCATCAGCGCCGTTTCAAGGTCGGCGGCGCTGCAGCCCACGGTACGGTTGAGCTGCCATACCGTCATAGAGACGGTGAGAAGCAGTGCGCCGCAAAATACCGCGCCCCCGGCCACCGCCAGCCTTTTTTTAGCTTTTTTATCGAAGCGGAATGAGAAAAACATTAAAATCCCTCCAAGTTTTTTTCTACTGCTTCAGATATATGCAGATGAAAAGAAAAAAAGAAAGACGGATACAGTCCATATCCGTCTTTCTTTCTGTTGAAAAATAGTCTCAAAATGAGCGGCGCAGCGGCTGGGCAAAAAGGTTTATTATTTGCCGCCGCGCGGGGAAGATAGGGGGGGGCAGACTTTTTACTTTAAAATAAAATAGTTATAAAACAAAAAATATTGGGTAAAAGCTTTAAGATTTTATTTTTCTGTTTTGAAATCAGGCGCCCCAGCCTCAAAACAGAAAGCAAAAAAGTGAACCAATAAACGGGGGTCAGCGTTCACATTCCCAAAAAAATACGCTGCAGGCGGGCAGCGTGCTGCCGCCCCCAAAATCATGCTCAGTGTCGGTGAGCAGATCGACCGCGCGGCCGCAGCCTGCGTCAAAATGCGCGTCGTAACTTTCGCTGTCGGCGTTGATAGCTATTAAAATCCGCTGGCCGTCCGTTTGCCGCTCAAAAATAAACTGCCGGTTCGTGAGCAATACCTCTCGGTAGGCGCCGTACTGCAGGGCGGGGCTGCTGCGGCGGGCATGGGCCATGGCCGCGATAACATCGGTCAAGCGGTTCCATTCAGGGGTGTCTACTTGAGGCCGAACCCCCCAATCACAATCTGTTTTTTCACCCGTCATACCCCACTCACTGCCGTAGTAAAGACAGGGCACGCCCGGCATCCCAAATAAAAGCCCGTAGATCAGGGGCAGATGATCGGGGTTTTGCAGCAAAGACGCGATGCGCGGCACATCGTGGTTGTCTACAAAGGAGAAGAGGGCCTTGCCGCGGTAAAGGGCCCAGGGCTCTGCGCCAAACTGCCGTTTCAGGCTATGGGCGATCTCGAAAAGATTTAAGCTGTTAAGGCTGGAATATAAGCCCTTATAGCATTCATAATTTGTACAGGTGTGCAGAAGGGACGGGCTGACGAATTGATTATAGTCTCCGTGAAGCAGCTCACCGGCCAGCAAAAAATCCGGTTTCAGGCTTTCGCCCAGGCTGCGCAGACGCGCCAAAAAAGAATGGTCAAGCAGATACGCGACGTCAAGGCGCAGGCCGTCGATGTCAAAAGCCTCTACCCAAAATCTTACGGTATCCAGCAGATAATCGATGACGGCGGGGTTTTGCAGATTGAGCTTGACGAGCTCAAAATGGCCCTCCCATCCCTCATACCAAAATCCGTCGCCATAGTTGGAATCACGGGAAAAATCAGTGTAAAACCAATCGCGGTATATAGAGGCCTCACGGTTGGCTTTGACGTCCTGAAAAGCCCAAAAGCCCCGCCCGACATGATGAAATACGCCGTCCACGATCACCTTTATGTCTGCCTCGTGCATGGCGCGGCAAAGTGCGGCAAAATCTTCGTTGGCACCGATGCGCTGGTCGATCTTTCTGTAATCACGGGTGTCATAACCATGGGTGTCGCTCTCAAAAAGAGGTGAAAAGTATAATGCATTTACACCCAGTTTTTGCAGATGAGGGATCCATCCGGCGAGACTTGTTATATCGGCATGGACCCTGGCACCCGTATTTTCATGAGGCGCCCCACACACGCCTAAAGGATAAAATTGATAAAAAACACTTTCTTCAAACCACATAAGTTCCTCATTTCTTTAATATGGCGCGGCAGCGGCCATTTTCAGCCGCATCAAGCCGCACCGGTACGATATCGCCTGCATGGTGGCCCGGCGCTTCAAGCAAAACGGGGAGGAAGCGGCGGGTATAGCCGGTAAATCTGCCGTCAGGCAGAGGCTTTTCGAGCAAAACTTCTTCTTCCTGGCCGCAGGCTTCCTGCATCAGGGCCAGACGGCTTTCTTCGGCACACTGGGACATCAGACGGTTTCGTCTGCTTTTTTCAGGCTCGGGTATCTGTCCGGGCATCTCTGCCCCGGCTGTGCCGGGACGGGGAGAGTAACTGAATACATGTACCTTTAAAAATTTGCAGTGTTCTACATAAGAGAGGCTTTCCTGAAAGTCCTCGTCGGTCTCTCCGGGAAAGCCGACGATCACATCGGTGGTAAAGGCGGGGCGGTCAAAAAGTTTTTGAATACGCGCCAGCACCATAGAGTATGCCTCGGCGGTGTATTTTCGATTCATCCGCGCAAGGGTGCGGTTGCAGCCGCTTTGCAGGCTGAGATGAAACTGCGGACAGAGCTTTTCTATACGGGATAAACGTATCAGCGTATCGTCGGATAAAAGATCAGGCTCAAGACTGCCAAGCCGAAGGCGGGCAAGGCCGGGAACGGCGGCTGCCTGTTCCATCGCCTGCGCCAGAGAAGAGCCGTTGTCGATGCCATAACAGCTGAGGTTGATGCCGCTGTAGACGATTTCACGGTAACCTGCCGACACCAGCGCTTTTGTTTCAGCCACGATACTTTCGGGGCTGCGGCTGCGTACCCGGCCCCGGGCGCGGGGGATGACGCAGTAGGCGCAGGCGCGGTTGCAGCCGTCCTCGATTTTCATGAACGCGCGGGTATGCGCCGGGAAATGCTCCATCGCCAGTTCTTCAAACCTTTCGTCCGGCAGATGGGGGACGATATGGATCTGCGGCCGGCCGGTAGCCAAAAACGCATCGATACAGGCAAAAATATCCTTGCGGCAGGCGTTGCCCAAAACAATATCCGCCCCGGCAAGCGCCGCTTCGTCCGGGTACGCCTGTGGGTAACAGCCGGTGAGAACCGTTACAGAGGCGGGGTTGCGGCGTTTGGCGCGGCGAAGCCACTGCAGGCTTTTTTTATCCCCGGCGGCGGTGACGGTACAGCTGTTGACGACATAGACGTCGGCGTCTTCGGTGTCGGGGCATATGGTATAGCCATGTTCAAAAAACAGCTGCTGCATTGCGCCGGTTTCGTGCTGGTTCACTTTGCAGCCAAGTGTAAAAAAGGTAACTTTCAATCTTTCAGCCCATCCTTTAACATGCAGATCATATGCAGGCATTATACATTATTTTTTTGCAAAGCACAATAATTCGGCGGGACGGGTCATATATATGAAAAGACGATTTCGACAAAAGGGGAAATTGGAGGGTATGTACATGGCAGTAAAAAAATGGACGGCGTCGGTGCTGGCGCTGCTTATCATGTGTACGGCGGCTTTTCCGGCCTGGGCTGCTGGCGGGCCGGAGGAAGCCCAGGCGACCGCGGCAAACGCGGAACAGGCGAAGCAGGGAGAGGGACAGGATAAAGATAAGGCAAAAACCATGGATGGCCTGGACGAGACCATCAGCCTGATCGCGCTGCCGCAGGCCCAGCTGCAGCTTCCCTGTAAGGCGGCGCTGCTGATGTGCGCCGAGACCGGAGACGTACTTTACAACGATAATGGGGATACCCAGCTTCCTATCGCGTCTATCACAAAAGTAATGACGCTGCTGCTTACCATGGAAGCGGTGGAAAACGGGAAAGCCTCTCTGTCGGACATTGTGCCGGTATCTGAACACGCTTATGGGATGGGCGGCAGCCAGATTTGGCTGGAGCCGGGCGAACAGATAACGCTGGATGAAATGCTGAAGGCGATCTGCGTTTCCTCGGCAAACGATGCGGCGGTGGCGGTGGCGGAATATATTGGCGGAAGCGAGCCGGGTTTTGTCGATATGATGAACCGCCGCGCCCAGGAGCTTGGCATGGAAAACACGCATTTTATGAACGCCTGCGGCTTGGATACGGCTGACCATTATTCCACCGCGCACGACGTGGCCATCATGAGCCGCGCCCTTTTGCGCCATCCGCTGATACTGGAGTATTCAGGCATTTGGCAGGATAGCCTGCGCGGAGGCGCGACACAGCTTACCAATACCAATAAACTGCTGAAAAGATATCAGGGTATCACCGGCCTGAAAACCGGCACCACCGGCGGCGCAGGGGTATGTATCTCAGCCACGGCCACGCGGGACAACATGACGCTGATCGGCGTTGTGCTGGGCAGCAGCTCAAGCGAAGACCGTTTTGCGGCGGCCACGTCTCTGCTTGACTACGGGTTTGCCAACTGTGAGGTGATCGATCTGCCGGATACAGGGCCGTTAGAGCCTGTAGCGGTGACGGGCGGCGCGGCTGAAACTGTGGCCCCGGTCTGCAGTATCCCGCTGCGGGCCCTGGTGGAAAAGGGCAGCGGCAAAGACCTTGTTTTTGAGACGACGCTGCCCGAGACTGTCGGCGCGCCTGTGGCGGCGGGCCAGCAGCTGGGTGAGATCGTGCTGAAACGGGGGGAGGAAAAGGTCGCCGTTTTTCCGATAACCGCGCAGGAGGAAGTGAAAAAAATGGATTTCGGGCTTTCCATGTCGCTTTTGCTGCGGGCGCTTTTCCAATTATAAAAATCTTTTCCTTTTTAAACACTCGCGCTTGACTTGCAGGCTGCTTTCCAGTATCATTAAAGTAACAAAAATACAAGTTGAGCCGGGATAGGAAAGAGGAAACGATATGTCCGTTAAGTTTAATGAAAAATATCTGAATGGCTTTGTAAAAGAAGAAGAATTTGACGCGATTTGGCCGCAGGTAGAGTTGGCGCACAAGCAGCTAGCCGCAAAAAACGGCCCGGGCAGTGACTTTTTGGGATGGGTCGATCTGCCGGTAAATTATGATAAAGAAGAGTTTGCGCGCATCAAAGAAGCTGCCGAAAAAATCAGAAGCGACAGCGACGTTTTGATCGTCATAGGTATTGGCGGTTCTTATCTGGGCTCCCGCGCGGTGATCGAGGCGCTGCGTTCCAACCTCTATAACAGCGTCTGCGACGGCCCCCAGATATTTTTTGCCGGTAACTCCATCAGTTCCACTTATCTGCTTGATATACTGAAGGCATGTGAGGGAAAAAGGGTATCCGTCAATGTGATTTCTAAAAGCGGCACCACTACCGAGTGCGCTGTGGCTTTTCGTATCTTTAAATCCTATATGGAGGAACACTACTCAAAAGAAGAGGCGCGCGGGCGCATTTATGTTACCACCGATAAGGCGCGGGGCACCCTGAAGGAACTTACCGATCAAGAGGGCTATGAAAGCTTTGTGGTGCCCGACGACGTGGGAGGCCGTTACTCTGTTTTGACGGCGGTAGGGCTTTTGCCTATCGCGGCGGCCGGTATTGATATTGCCGCCCTGATGCAGGGGGCTGCCAAGGCCCGTGAAGAGTTGGGTGTGCTTTC